>JBKJXJ010000059.1:0-5561 GCA_046716125.1 Candidatus Eiseniibacteriota bacterium | reverse complement strand
AAGCTGTTCCTCCTCGTGGTCGTTCGTCGCCATTAACCTTCCCCGAGAATAGCCGCCGCAAGCGCGGTGCCCTGCACGCGCGCCCGGATCTTGGCAAAGGCGGTGTCGCGGGTCGTCGAGGTGTCGTCGCAGAACGGCGCGAAGCCGCAGGCGTCCGTGGTGCCCAGTTGCCCGACGGGAATGTACTGGGCCGCCTCGAGCACGCGGTCCCGAACTTCCTCCGGCGTCTCGACGCGCGGGTCGATCGGCGCGACAACGCCGACGAAGACCCGCTGGTCCGCCTTCATGTGGTCGCGGATGATCTTCAGGACGCGGACGCGGTCCGTTTCGCCCGCCAGCGCGATGTAAAAATTCCCCACCATCAACTCGAACAGGCTGGGCAGCAGCTCGGCGTAATCGACGTCCGCGCTGTGGGTCGAGTCGAGGTCGCCGCCCGGACAGGTGTGCACGCCGATGCGCATGCGGTCCTCGGCGGAGAATCGAGAAAGCGCCAGGTTGTTCAGGTCGATGAAGCTGTGGAGAAGGTCTCCGGTGGGATCGATCTTGACCGCCAACCGCCCTTCCGTGAAGTCGATCTGCACCTTGTGCGCGCCCTTTCGCAGGCAGGCACGGACCTCGGTCTCGTGCTCATGGAGCAGATCGTCGATGAACTGCCCGCGGGGGTAGCCGGGGATCTCGTCGGGCGGGTACATGAGGCTCAGCGCCGAGGGCGAGATCACCGCCTGCTTCACCGGCACGTGGGCATAGCGCAGGGCCACGTCCAGGTAGCGGTCCGCGTGCCGCTCGTAGCGGAAAGGGCCTGCCGTCAGCCGCAGCATCCGGCGGGTGTGACCGGCCGCGAACGGGATCTTGAAGCCGTCCGGGGCCGTGTTCGGCATTCCGTGCACGCAGTACGTCCAGAAGTTGTGGTACTTCCTCTGCTCGCCGTCCGTGATCACGGGCGAGCCCGTGGCCTCGAACCGCTCGATCGTATCCCGGATCGCCTCGTCAGAGAGCGCATCAAGCGCCGGGTCCGTCCAGTCTCGTGTCGCGAGCATCTCGATCAGCGCGAGCGGTCTTGGGATACTCCCGATCGGCTCGGTTGGGATTTTCATGCGAGCGACTCGATTCCGTTGGTGTAAAGGCCAATCGCCTCGCGAGTCAGCCCAATCGCTGGGAGCGGGCCGCGAGGCTATTCCCGGCCCGGTCGCCCATCAAGGCCTATCCTCGTGCCAGTCCTATGGAAGACGACTGAAGGGCCCCCAGCGGGGCCACGCAATCCGCCGGCCTCTGAAGTCTACATAAGATATTTTTCGGCAATAGCTTGCGAGACACCGGTCGACACTCCCGAACACTCGAGATCGCTCCATCCGGCACTCCACGAAGAACCGGCAGGGCCTTAGGGTGGTGGGCGCCGCGCTCGCCGCCCCCACTTTACTGCCCTGCAACCCGCGCGTCGACCTCTCCGTATGAAGCCTCACAGGATGGCCACCGGGGCGGGTCCGTTCGGCCCGTCAGTGCCTCCCCTGTCCGCGGTCCGGCCCGCGGTGTTGCATCGGGCGTTCGCGCCCGGGCCCGCCGCATCGGATCCATGGGGCCCGGGCGCGCCGGATAACCTGAACGGAGGCAAGTGAAGTGGTCGAGCTGCTGGTCCTGGGGGCGCTGGCGTTCGCGGCGGTGGTCGTCTTCGGCGTGCTGGCTTCGGTGTTCGGCCTGGTGATGTGGCTCGTGCTCCTGCCGTTCCGGATCCTGGGCTGGGTCTTCGGCGGAATCGCGCTGCTGTTCGCCCTCCCCTTCGTGGCGATCTTCGGCGTCATCGCCCTCGTGGCGGTCGGCGGCGGGCTCCTCATGTTCCTGATCCCGTTCTTCCCCATCGCCATGATCGCCCTGGGCGCCTGGTGGCTGGTGCGCCGGAACCGGCGCTCCGTGGCCGCCGCCCACTAGCCCCCGCCGGGAAGACCGGCTCCGCCTCCGGTCGCTTCCCGCTTGCAAGCGTCGCCGCGTCTTGTTCACACTCGCGGCGCGCGATCGCGAGCACCGTGCCCGCCTCGCCCGACCGGGCAATCCCAGGAGGCTTCGATGCCGCAGCTTTCCCGTCTGTTCTCCGCGCTGGCCGTCTGCGCGATGCTCTGCGCGGCCGGCGTCGTCGTCGCCAAGGACATCACGCTGCCGCCCAGCGGCGACAATCAGTTCTCCTCGGTCACCCAGGGCATCGGGCTGGTGCGCGTCAGCGTCGAGTACAACAGCCCCAACGTCCATGCCCCCGACGGTCGGGACCGGACCGGGCACATCTGGGGCGAGCTCGTGCCCTATGGCCTCCACGATCTGATGTTCAACGACTGCAAGCAGTGCCCGTGGCGCGGGGGCGCGAACGAGAACACGGTGTTCACCGTGTCGCATCCGGTCAAGATCGAGGGCCAGGAGCTGCCGGCCGGCTCGTACGGGCTGTTCTTCATCGCCGGCAAGGACGAGTGGACCGTCATCTTCTCCAGGAATTACAAGTCGTGGGGCGCGTACTGGTACGACCCGGCCGAGGATCAGCTCCGGGTGCAGGTGAAGCCGTCCGAATGCGAATACCACGAGTGGCTCACCTACGAGTTCACCGACCGCGACAAGGACAAGGCCACGGTCGCGCTCAAGTGGGAGAAGCTGCAGGTCCCGATCCGCATCACGATCGACGACATGCCCGGTCTCTACGTGGCGAATCTGAAGCAGGAGTTCCGCAACTCCCAGGCGTTCAAGTGGCAGACGTTCCGTGAGGCCGCCATCTACTGTCTCACCTCGAAGTCGCACCTCGAGCAGGGACTGGCATGGGCCCAGGAAGCCGTGAGCCGCCCGGGCACCGGCGTCGAGAATCTACAGACGCTGTCCGTGGTCGCCGAGCTCCAGCTCGCGCTTGGCCGGACCGCCGAAGGCGCGAAGACCATGGAGCGGGCATTCGCCATGCCCGATGCCACGCCGGTCGATATCCACGGGATCGCCCGCTTCCAGCAGATGCAGGGGGATCCCGAGCTGGCGAAGCGGATCTTCCTGATGAACGCGAAGCGCTTCCCGAACCGGTGGCCGGTGAACGTCGGGCTGGCGCGCTACCACGCGATGTCGGGCGACAACAAGCGGGCGATCGTCTTCGCGCAGAAGGCGATGGCACAGGCGCCGGACGCGGGCAGCAAGCGGAATCTCGAGGGCCTCATCCAGCAGTGGAGCGCGACGGCCGCGAAATAGCCGGGCGCGTCACGTTCGTCGAGGGGGGCACGAGGCCGGCCCGGGCTCATGCCCGCCTTGCGCCGACAGGGCCGCATCGCGCATCTTGGTCGCCGCCCGTCCTTTGGCGACTCGCCACCCTCCACGCGAAGCGAGGACCATGTCACCCGATTTCATCTACACCATGAAGGACCTCCGCAAGGTCGTCCCCCCCAAGCGCGAGATCCTCAAGGGGATCTGGCTCTCGTTCTTCGACGGCGCCAAGATCGGCGTCCTGGGCCTGAACGGCGCGGGCAAGAGCTCGCTGCTCCGCATCATGGCGGGCGAGGACCAGGAGTTCATCGGCGAGGCCTTCATCGGCAAGGGCTACACCGTCGGCTTCCTGCCGCAGGAGCCCAAGCTCGACCCGGCCAAGACCGTCATCCAGGCGGTCGAGGAAGGGGTGGCGGAGAAGAAGGCCATCCTCGACCGGTTCAACGAGGTGAGTGCGAAGTTCGCCGAGCCCATGGACGACGACGCCATGCAGAAGCTGCTCGACGAGCAGGGGAAGCTCCAGGACAAGATCGACGCCCAGAATCTCTGGGAGCTGGACCGCTCGCTCGAGATCGCGATGGACGCGCTGCGCTGCCCGCCGCCCGAGACCCTCGTCAAGACGCTCTCGGGCGGCGAGCGGCGCCGCGTGGCGCTGTGCCGGCTGCTCCTCCAGCACCCGGACCTCCTGCTGCTCGACGAGCCCACCAACCATCTCGACGCCGAGTCGGTGGCATGGCTCGAGCGCTTCCTCAAGGAGTACGCGGGCACGGTCGTCGCCGTCACCCACGACCGCTACTTCCTCGACAACGTGGCGGGCTGGATCCTCGAGCTGGATCGCGGTTCCGGCATCCCCTGGGAGGGCAACTACACCTCGTGGCTGGACCAGAAGCGCACCCGGCTGGCCCAGGAGGAGAAGACCGAGTCGGCCCGCCAGCGCACCCTCGAGCGCGAGCTGGAGTGGGTGCGGATGGCCCCGCGCGCCCGGCAGGCCAAGGGCAAGGCGCGCCTCGCGGCCTACGAGAAGATGCTGGCCGAAGAGGGCGCGCAGAAGCTCGACCAGATCGAGATCTACATCCCCCCGGGACCGCGCCTCGGGACCGTGGTCATCGAGGCGGACCAGCTACGCAAGGGCTTCGGTGACAATCTCCTCATCGAGGATCTGTCCTTCAAGCTCCCGCCCGCCGGCATCGTCGGCGTCATCGGACCCAACGGCGCCGGCAAGACCACGCTGTTCCGGATGATCACCGCGCAGGAGAAACCGGACGCCGGAGCACTTCGCATCGGCGAGACGGTCAAGCTGGCCTACGTGGACCAGAGCCGCGAGGCGCTCCCGCCGGACGCCAACGTGTGGGAAGCGATCGCCGACGGGCAGGAGACGCTCGAGCTCGGGAAGCGGTCCATGAACTCCCGCTCGTACGTCGCCTCGTTCAACTTCAAAGGCTCGGACCAGCAGAAGCGGGTCAAGGATCTCTCGGGCGGCGAGCGGAACCGGCTCCACCTGGCGCGCATCCTGAAAAGCGGCGCCAACGTGCTGCTGCTCGACGAGCCCACCAACGACCTCGACGTGGACACGCTGCGGGCGCTCGAGGAAGCGCTCCTCGGGTTCGCCGGATGCGCCGTCATCATCAGCCACGATCGCTGGTTCCTGGACCGTGTCGCCACCCACATCCTCGCCTTCGAGGGGGACAGCCAGGTGGTGTGGTTCGAGGGCAACTACCAGGACTACGAGAAGAACCGGCGCGAGCGTCTGGGGGCCGAGGCCGACCAGCCGCACCGGATCAAGTATCGGAGGCTGGTGCGGGCGTAGCCTCGCGGATTTGCGCGGAGCTTGCCTCCCCCTGACGCCCTGCGGACACCTCCGCGGGGCGATCGGCCGATGCTTCCCGGCATGAGGTGGCCGATCTCATCGTCAGGCTGGATGCGGGGGCTCGCCCTCCCGCTCGCCCTCTGGTCGGCCGTCCCCGGCGTCCAGTGGTGCGGGGTCGGTTGGGCGGACGTCCGGCTCGAGTGCTTCGCCGAATGCTCCATCGAGCGATCGGAGTGCCCGCCGAGCCCGTCCCCGGCGGGCGCCTGCGGAACAGGCGACATCCCTGCCGAGGGATGCCCGGCCGGCCTGGCGGAGCGTGCCGCCGGCCCCTGCCAGACCGATGGCGAGTCCACCAAGGGTCTCCCCGGTGGGCGCGCGTACTGCCTCTCGGGCCCCACGGGCGGCGACGCGGTCCGTCCCGTCCCGCTGGATGCCCCCCCTCCGCTGGCGGTCGTCCCGTCGGCCGTCTGGGACGAGGCGCCGGCCGACGGTGTGGAACGCTCGATCGAGCGTGCGGTCACCAGGCCGCCCGCACCGGCGA
>JBKJXJ010000058.1:0-20077 GCA_046716125.1 Candidatus Eiseniibacteriota bacterium | reverse complement strand
CCAGAAGTCGCGCACCCTGCGCTCGCAGTCCTATCGTCTGGCCCGCTCGCTACGGATCCACGCCCGCTGGCTCGGCCGGCCGGCGCCGCCCTCGGTTCTGGCGCGGCACGCGATGGCGGTGGCGCCGATCGGAGTGGTGTCGGCGGGAGCCCCGCGCGTCCATGCCGGCGTCGAGGCCGAGGCCTGGGCGAATTCCTGGCTCGCGATGTGGGGCCCCGGCGATTCAATGGCCGCTCCTCCGGTCGCCATGATCCCGGGCGCGGCGCACGCCACCAAGCGCTGGCCCGAGTCCCACTGGCTACTGCTGCACGAGCGCCTGCGCGGCGCCGGGCAGCGCCTGCTCTACTTCGGCCTCGAGGAGGACCGCGCGCGCGTACCGAAGCTGGCGGCGCGGATCGCGCTCGACGATGGCGCCCGCTGGTGCATGGAGCGTCTGCCGCGGGTCGCAGCACTGCTCTCGCACTGCTCGACCGCCGTGGCCGGGGACACCGGTCTCATGCATCTGGCCGCGGCGCGGGGCTTAAGCGTCGTCGTGTTGTTCGGCAGCACCGCCCCGGAGCTGGGGTTCGCCCCGGCCGGAGAAGGCCATGCGGTGCTCTGCCGGCACGAGCCCTGTCAGCCGTGCACGCTCCACGGACAGGAGCGGTGCCCGAAGGGACACTTCCGCTGCATGGTCGGCATCACCGCGGATCAGGTGGCGGCCGAGGTGGCGCGGATCGGCGCGAGCGTTGGGAAGGCTTTGAAGGCGTGAAGTGGGATGCCGATTGTGTGTCGTGCTTGAGTTTGGCGGAACGGGGCGAGAGCTCGGCGGGATCGTGCAGATCACTGCTCGCGAAGCTGAGCCCGCCAAACCGCTTGGGTACCGCTCGTGGGGTCCGATCGAACTTCTCCTTGGGCCCACCATCGAACTTCCCCATTGACCGTACCGCTTGAGAGGGCGATGCTCTTCGAAGTCCCCTTGGGAGGGCCGGTTTCCCAATTCGGCTCGCCCTCGCATCCGGCTCCACGAATCGTGTGAAACATGCGCCTGCCGTCGAGTTTCTGTGTCGAATCGCTGCGGCCACATTGTGCGCTCGACCGCGGCGCGCGCACCGCGGCGATCCTGGCGGCTATCACGCTATTCGCCACCTGGCCGCCCACTGGCGCCTGGGCGCAGGTGGTCGGCCCCGACGCCAGGATCCAATCGGGTGTGACGCTCACCGCCGGCCTCGAAGCGGGTCCCCAAGTGGCTTTCCACGGGCTGCGCGGCGTGGCGGTCTGGTACGAGGACTCGAGTCGCCAGCCGGTCCATTGCGCGTTCACCGAGGACGGAGGCGTTACCTGGGTCCCGGGGGGCTTCCTGACCAATCAGTCCGGGGACCTCGGTCAGTGCGTCATCAGCCCCGGGCCGGGAGAGTCGTTCTACGTGGTGTATCGGCGACACCTTCAGGTCGCCATCCGCCGTGGGGAGATCACGGCGGGAGCCTTGGTGTGGCAGCCGGCGGTCATCGCGGCGAGTGCGGTGGGGCTAGGGGTCCAGCACCCTGGGCTGGCCTGCGATCCGGCCGGAGGGGCCCTCTATGTGTCGTACACGGACGTGTCCGTCATTTCGTCGTTTCCCCTGGTGCAGTGGTCGGCCATGGTGCACTTCACGCGCTCGACCGACGGCGGGGCGACTTGGAGCGCGCCGATGGCGCTGAGCCCGGCCACCTGCAACGGCTCGAGCGTGGCAGTGGGCCCTGCGGGCGAGGTCCACGTGGCCTGGCAGGACTTCGCCACGGAGCAGGTGATGCTGCGTGGATCCTTGGATGGCGGGGCGAGCTTCGGCCCGGCGGTGGCGGCGGGCGCGATCGCGGAGAATGTGAACACCGAAGCGCCGGGGGGGGGGTACGTCTTCGGGCGCGAGCACACGCGCTGGCCCTATGCGCTCGGGGTGGTGCACTACCCGGTGCTGGCGGTGGACCGGAGCGCGGGGCCCGATCGCGGGGCGGTGTACGTGGCTTGGCCGGAGATGGCGGCTGGGACCGCGGGGCCTTCCCTGGGCACGGTGTTCGAACAGCAGCCCAACGACAACGATTTCTTCGTGGGGGCGAGCGCAGTGGCGATTGGACAGGATTTCCGGGGGTTCGTCCCCTCGGCCGATGCCCGGTCGCCGGATCAGCAGGACCTGTGGGTGTTTGAGGGCGCGGCCGGGCAGACCGTGACCCTGACCGGCCGTTACATCTACACCCCGTTCGCGGGGACTCCTCCTCCGAGCGGGCCCCTGCAGGGCTCGGCGGTCATCACCTGCGGCGAGGACACGTTGCGGCGGCTCACGGCGACGGTGATCAGCGATGGCTCGTTCGAGGTGCCGCCGCTCACGTTCACGTTGCCCCGCACCGGGCGTTACTTCATCGGGATCGGACCGGCGGGGCCCTACAACCGGGAGTACAACCTCCAGTTGCGCGAGTGGGTCGTGGGCGCGGGCTCGGCCGCGCGCGACCACCGCGACGTGGTGCTGGCCGTCTCGCGGGACGCGGGCCAGAGCTGGACGGCTAAAGTGCGGCTTAACTCGGGCCCGACGTGGTACGACGATATCCTGCCGGCGCTGGCGGTGGACGAGGCGGGCCAGCTCCATGCCGCATGGTACGGACGCTTCAACGATCCCCTGTGCGGCTACCTGGCCGACACCTACTGGACATTGTCACGGGACGGGGGGGCAAGCTTCCTCCCGCCGCAGAGGGTGAGTTCGGTCGGCGGCTCGTGGAACTTTGGCGGGGCAACCGAACTCGGCGTGGCCGGGGACTATCTGGGACTGGCCACGGTGGGGACGACGGCTCACGTGGCCTGGATGGACACGCGCAATCTCGTAAGCAGCTCGTCCGACATCTATGGAGCAAGGATCGAAGCCGGCGGGCCGACCGCGGTGGTGGTGGAGCGGTTCACGGCCGAGCCGTCCGGTGCGGCGATCCGGCTGCGCTGGTCGGTAGCGGATGCAGCTGACGTGGCGGGGTTCCAGCTCCACCGCGCGTGGGGCGAGGGTGTGTGGGAGGTCTTCGGGGAACTCATGCCGCGCGCGGGCGGGTCGGAGTACGTGGCGGAGGATGCCGCGGCGCGACCGGGGGAACGCTACCGCTACCGGCTGGAGGTGCGGCTCAAGGAGGGCGGCTCACTGTGGGCGGGTCCGGTCGAGGCGATGCTGCCGGCCATCGCGAGGCGGTTCGCGCTTCGCGCGGCCCCCAACCCCTCGGCAGGGCCGGTGGCCCTATGGCTCACGCTCCCGGCGAGAGGCGCGGTATCGGTGTCAGTCTACGACCTGGCGGGCAAGGAAGTGGTCCGGTTGCATGAAGGAGAGACCGAAGCTGGCGTCCTCCGACTGGACTGGGCGGGTCGCTCGCGAGAGGGGCGCCCGCTGCCGCCCGGGCTCTACTGGGCGCGGGCGATAAGCGCAGGCAGCGAGGCGGTGTGCCGCCTGGCACGGGTCCAGTGAACGCGAAGGCGACGCCCCACGGACTTTCAAGCGATCGGAGGTAACACCCCAGCCGCAGAAGAGATCAAGTGCGCCAGGATCCTGATGACTCGCTCCGCAAAGGGAGGTCGCCCGTGATCCACCTGAATGGGACTTGTGATGTCGTCCGTTACACCCCCGGCCGCAGTCGTTCGCCGTTCCCGCGTGCCCGGGCATGTGCCGGCCTCATGTTCCTCGCGGCGATGACCTCGGCCGCACCGGTGGGTGCCACTCAATCTCAAGGGCGCTGGTTGCCGAACTCCCTGCCCGACAACGCGTATAACCTCCACTATGCGTCGTTTGATGGGCTCCAGGTCGCCACCCATATGGCGGTGCTGCGCGGGTCAGCCGACAGCACTGTGATCCTCTACTGGCATTCCCCGGACGAGACGTTCGTGATGACTCACTTGGACCAGGGCTATCCGGCCATGCCAGTGTTCAATTCGAATAACCGGAAAAACGTGAAACCTCCCGCCGGTCTCAACACGGACATCTTCTGTGCCGGCAACAGCAGCCTCCCAAACGGACGATTGCTGGTGACCGGCGGAACCGGGAGAGGCCAGATCGGGATCTCGAGCGCGCTGATCTTCGACCCCCTGGCCTACAACAGCATCGGGGGGAACAACGGCTGGTCGGCCGCCCCCAACATGACTCACGAGCGCTGGTACCCGAGCCAAGTGACCCTGGCGAATGGAACGATCTCCTATTCGGGTGTGCGCTACTGGGAGATGATGACCCACGGCGGGCTCCTGTCCTCGGGAAGCACCAGCGACTCGCTGATCCTGTTCGGCCTCACCGCGGCCCCGTTCTGGCGGGAGCGTTACCCGCACCGCGGCGATCCGGCCACCGGAATCGGACCCACCGCGCGCACCGACCACACGGGGGGCTGGTTCGGCCCGCTTCGGGCGTACGATACCGACCAGCAGGGGGTGATCTCAGTCTATGGCGGGCGGACCGGCGCGGCCGCCAGTTCTGCCGTCAACGAGATGTGGATCGCCTGGCGTGCGCCCTTCGATCCCGAAGAGTCGTGGAGCTGGAAGCTGGCGGGAAACGTTACCGCGGGGGCCACGCCTCCCAAACGCTACCAGCACTCGGCGGTCGTACACGAGACCTGGAACAAGCAGTACACGGATCACGAACCGCCAACGGACTCGTTGGCGCTCTTCGTCTATGGCGGCCTCGACGAGACCGGGGCCGCCAGCGACGAGCTCTGGCTGTTCCGCGCGTTCGCGGGCACGTCCAGCTTTGGCTTCACGACCTGGAAGGTGAACCTGAGCGGGGCGGGCACAGGGCCTGGACCGCGCTACGGCCACACCGCGATCTTTGACCCGGGGCCATCCGTGCCCGCAAACCCGACCCCGCGGATGCTGGTATACGGGGGCCGGCAGGCGGATGGCACCCTGGCCGACGGTGACGACAACAAGGTCTGGGCCCTCACGCTTACCCCGCCGTACCAGTGGAGCGAGGTCGCCACGCATGTGGGTGCGCCTCCTGCGCGCTACCGGCACACGGCCACGTTCCGTGGGGTGGGCGCAAGCGAGTATGACACGGAGAACCGCCTGGCGCGGATGATCGTCTTCGGCGGAGAGGGCAGCGGAGGCACGCGCAGTGACACCTGGGTTCTGTCGCGCTGCAATAACGCCAGCACATGCGCCACCCAGTTCACTTGGACCGAGTGGTCGTCGCTGACGCAGCCACCTACCGGGCGCTACCGGCATAGCGCGATGTACGACGTCACGAATGAGCGGATGATCGTCTTCGGCGGCGACCTCAACAGCGGTACCCCCAGCCTGACCGACCAGACCTTCGCGCTGCCCGTCGCCGGCTCCATTATTCCGGCACCTTCGGGAGTCGCCTGGCAGGCGCTCAACCCGCCCTATGCCAGCGGCGGGCCGCGCGCCGGGCACATCGCGGTCTACCACGGCTGGGAGATCACGAGCCGGCTCCCCGAACGCTACGATCCCGGCACGCAGACTTGGACCCCACTTTCCACCGCGTTGCGGTTCGACCGTCAGACCTATCCCAACCTGTTTCGACTTCCCTCCGGGAACGTGTTCTATGCCGGGCGCAACAATCGCACCCTGCTTCCTAACGATGGATTCAACAACAGCATGAACGGCACCGCGGTGCTGAACCTGAGCGGGACGCCGAGCTGGAACGAGGACGTGGCGAGCCCGATGGGAGGCGCCGCGGCGATCATGTACCGGCAGGGCAAGATCTTGAAGGCCGGATATGCGGCTCAGTCCACTCCTCAGCGTGATCACACGGCATGGGCGGACCTGACCACCAACGAGAGCTCGTACACGTGGCAGCACGATGGCTCGAAGGGTCCTGATGTGCGCCTGCTCCCGCGGATCAACGAGAATCTGACGATGCTGCCGACCGGGGACGTGCTGGCGACGGGCGGCTATAGCAAGGACTTCGATCCCGGCACCGCCAAGCAGGCGGCGCAGATCTGGGATCCGGGCACACAGGAGTGGACCCTTGCATTAGCGAGCGACCCGAGCAAGCGCAGCTATCACTCGGTCGCGATTCTGCTTCCGAGCGCGGTCATCCTGTCGGCAGGCGGACACGGGCAGGCCGATAAGTATGACTACGCCTCGATCTACCAGCCGCCCTACCTGTTCAAGGCCGGCAACGTGCTGCGCGACTCCACCGACCGGCCCCGGATCTGGGGATCGCTGCCCCCCACAGTCGCGCCGGGCCAGGTGTTCACCGTCTGCATGCCGCCGGGTCAAAGCGTTGCTCGGGTGTCGCTGCTGCGGCCCGGGGCGACCACGCACGCGTTCAACCAGGACCAGAACTACGTGCCGCTCTCCTTTACGAAGGCTACCAGCGGACCCTCGCGGTTGTTCGTCACAGCACCCGCCAATCTCAACCAGGCGCCCGCGGGCGACCACCTGGTGTTCCTCGTCGATTCGATTGGCGCACTGCTCTCCCAGCGCGTGCCCTCGGTCGGCCGCTGGCTTCGGATGGCGAGCACCGCTGGGGCAGACGCTTGCGACCAGAATCCCCCCGGGGCAGTCACCAACTTTACTCCCGACGTGGTGGGGGAAAACGAGGTTTGGTTCACTTGGACCGGCCCCGGCGACGACGACTACCTGGTCGCCTCGGGAATCCCCACCGCCTTCGACCTGGTCGGGTCCACGGATGAGACCGCGCCGGGGCCCGCCGGGAGCCCGGGGTCGGGATCGGTTCGGGGCCTCTACCCCTGTACCTGGTACAACTTCACGGTGACGGCCTGGGACGACAACCAACAGCAATCCGCTCCGGTCTCGGTGGGGGTACAGACCACGTGCGGCGGTCTGGGGGGCGGGTTCTCGGCCCGAGAGGCTGAGGGCGGTGAGGGAGCCGCGATTGCCACTGCCACGGGGGCCTCGCTCGCCGGAGAGGAGTCCCTCGTGCCGGGCACGGGGCTGCTGATTGCCGAGACGCGTACGACCGCGGAAGGGGACTGGCGCGTGACGGTGCGCATGGCGGGGGAGGCCGAGGAGATCGACCCCGGCGATGGCGAGACTGTCTTTGTTCAGCAACGAGATGCGACGGGCGCGTGGCGAACCCTGGCTCGCCACCGGGTGGGCGCATCGGCCGGCCCCCTTGGCATCGCTTCGCTCCGAGATCAGGGGCGGCTCGTCTTCCCCGCGAACTACCAGCTCGATCACATAGGCACCGGGATTCGCTCCGGGGCTCAGCGCTACGCCCTGGTCTCCGCGAACCACTCGCGCCTGGGTGACATGGGTACGACGGGCGGGCGCGTGGCCTTGGACAATGGGGATTTACTCTCGCTCACCTTTCAAGCGACGGGCGACTCCGCTCTCGGCGGGAAGAGCTGGTATCTGACGGTGCGCCGAGTGGAGGGGGCGGAACCATCGCCGAAGTTCCTGCGCAGGGGGCCGGGTGCCGAGATCCCTCTGCGTTTCGCGCTCCACGCCAACCAGCCCAACCCGTTCCGCGGCACGACAGTCGTTCCCTTCGACCTGCCGTGGGAGAGCGAGGTCCGGCTGGAGGTCTTCGATCTGCTCGGACGCCGGGTGGCGACGATCGCAGATGCCACCTACCCGGCGGGCGCCCACGCCGTGGAGTGGAATCTGCGTGATGCCGGCGGTGGGACCGTCCGGCCCGGGGTCTACGTCTATCGCATGAGTGCCGGGCAGTTCCGGGCGAAGGGCAAGATGAGCGTGTTGCCTTGAATCTGTTGTGATTGATAGCGAGGAGGGTGATGGGCGGGCGGTGCGCAAAGCCCGCCCATCACCTTTCCTACGATCGGGTCCGGAACAGGATGCATTCCCCACGCTCCGCCAAATCTCGACGCTCTCGGCGCCTGAGGTCGTCGATTTGGTCGTCGCTCGGGAGCGGCCCTATACTCGCGCGCTTCCGCGCCGGCCCGGGTGACCGTGGCGTTCAACGACAGGAGAGCGGCTTGACCGACACGCGTGACACCGACCACTTCGTCGAGGATCTGACCGATCAGAGCGACGATTTCTCGCGCTGGTATACCGAGGTGGTGCGCAAGGCGCAGCTCGCCGATTACGCGCCGGTGCGCGGGTGCATGGTCATCCGTCCCTACGGCTACGGGCTGTGGGAGAACATGCAGCGGCTGCTCGACGATCGCATCCGCGCGACCGGGCATCAGAACGCCTACTTCCCGCTGCTCATCCCCGAGTCCCTGCTCCAGCTCGAGGCCGATCACGTCGAGGGCTTCGCGCCCCAGGCGGCCTGGGTGACCCACGGAGGCAGCGAGCTGCTCGAGGAGCGGCTGGCGATCCGCCCGACCAGCGAGGCGATCATCGGCCACATGTACTCGCGCTGGATCGAGTCCTACCGCGACCTGCCGGTGCTCATCAACCAGTGGTGCAACGTCATGCGCTGGGAGAAAGTGACGCGACTGTTCCTGCGCACCACCGAGTTCCTGTGGCAGGAGGGGCACACCGCGCACGCCTCGGCCGGAGAGTGCCAGGAGGAGGTGCTCCGGATGCTCGAGGTCTATCGCGAGTTCGCCGAGACCGAGCTCGCCATCCCGGTGTACGCGGGCCGCAAGAGCGCGGCGGAGAAGTTCGCCGGCGCCGAGATGACGTACTCGATCGAGGCGCTGATGCGGGACGGCAAGGCGCTGCAGGCGGGCACCTCGCACAATCTAGGTCAGCATTTCGCGAAGGTGTTCGACATCACCTACCAGGACGAGCAGGGCAAGCGCCAGCACGTCCATCAGACCTCGTGGGGCGTCTCGACCCGGCTCATCGGCGCGGTCATCATGACCCATGGGGACGACCAGGGTCTCAAGCTCCCGCCCCGGATCGCGCCGGTGCAGGCGGTGGTGATCCCGATCTGGCGCAAGGAAGAGGAGCGCGCGGCGGTGCGCGAGTTCATCGACAAGGTGAAGGAGGCGCTGGGCGGCCGGGTGCGTCTGCTGGTGGACGATCGCGACCAGTACACGCCGGGCTGGAAGTACAACGAGCACGAGCTGCGCGGCGTGCCGGTGCGGCTCGAAGTGGGCCCCAAGGACGTGGCGAAGCAGGCGGTGATGAGCGTGCGCCGCGACGGCCGCGCCAAGGAGTCGATCGCCCTGGCCGACCTGCCCCAGCGGTTGCCGGCGCTCCTGGAACAGATCCAGCGGGATCTCTTCGAGGCGGCGAAGCGATACCGCGACGAGAACACGGTGACCGTCCACACCCTGGCGGAGCTCGAGGCCCACTTCGCCGAGCGGCGCGGCTTCGTGGCGCTGCCCTGGGACGACCGCGGCGGCATCGAGGCGGAGATCAAGGAGAAGACCGGCGCCACGCTTCGCTGCGTCCCGCTCGATCAATCGCCGTGGCGTGGCGTCGCTCCCGCGGGCCAGGACATGGCGCTCTTCGCCCGCTCTTACTGAGCGCCGGCGGGTCTTAAGCCCCATCGCTCCGTGAGCGCCCCTCGTCGGATCCTCATCCGCCTGCCCAACTGGCTCGGGGACGCGCTCATGGCGCGACCGCTCCTCCATGGCCTGCGGCGGGCGCATCCGCAGGCGGAGTTCCGCGCGGTGGGTAAGGGGGCGCTGATCGCCCTGCTCGACCCCGAGCGGACCTTCGACCGCGGTGAGCCATGGCCGGTGCGGGGCGCGTCCAAGGATCGGCGGACGTTTCAGGCCGAGCGGGGGAAGCTCACCGCCGACCTGCGGGCCTGGCGACCCGACGTGACGCTGGTGCTGCCATTCTCATTCTCCAGCGCGTGGTTCGCCTACTCGCTGCGGGCGCAGATGCGGATCGGTTACGCCCACGAACTCCGCAGCCCGTTGCTGACGCACGCGCTGCGACGCCCCGCGCGCGGCGAGTGTCACCTGAGTCGGGAGTACCTGGCGCTCGGTGCGCCGCTGGGTGCGGTCGAGGGTCCGTTGCCGGCACTGATGCCGCAGGCCGAAGGAGAGTCCGCGGCCGACGCGCTGATCGGGCGGGCGGTGTCGGCCGGAGACCGGTTCGCCGTCATGGCGCCGCGCTCGGCCTACGGCCCGGCTCGAGAGTGGCCCGCCGAGCGGTTCGCGACGCTGGCACGCAGGCTGGTCGCCCGGGGCCTGTCGGTGATCGTGTGCGGGACCGCGGCCGAGCGGGCGACGTGCGGCGAGGTCGCCATCGCGGCCGGGGAGCGCGTGGTCTCGGTGGCAGGGGAGACCGACCTGCCGACGCTCTCGGCGCTGGTCCGGCGCGCAACCGTCGCGGTGTGCAACGACTCCGGCCTCGCTCACCTCGCCGGCGCGGTCGGGACTCCGACCGTGACGCTCTACGGCTCGACCTCGAGTGCCTGGACGGCGGCGCTCGGGCCGCGGGTGCGGGTGATCCAGCATCCCCCGGTGTGCTCGCCCTGCTTCCGGCGCGACTGTCGCATCGGCTACACCTGCCTCACCCGGATCGCCGTGGACGAGGTCGAGGACGTCTGCCGCGAGGTGGGCGCGTGAGGATCCTGGTCCATCGCGGCTCTCTTGCGGGCTCGGACGGGCGGATGACCACGGCGCTGGCCGGTCTCGCCCGGCGCGGGCACGAGATCGCCTGGTCCAAGTCCACGGGTGCGTTGCCGGAAGGTGACGCGGTCCCGGCGCCACCGGGCTCGCCAGCGCTTTCCGGCGCGGGGGCGGAGATCGTGGTCGGGGGGGCCGCGGCCCCGGTGCGCACGGCGCTCGCGGGCTGGCTCGCCGGGGCGCAGGTGATGCTCCTGGAGCTCCGCGTCGCCGAGCTCGAGCGCTGGCGATGGATCGACCGGTGGGCCTGGGACTCCCTCCACTCGGTCGCACTGGTCGAGGATGCTGAGGCCGAGCGGCTGGCCGCCAACCCGCGCGGCATCGCCCGCGAGCGGATCGGCCTGTGGCCGTCGGTCGACCCGGGCGTCGCCCCGGACCCGGCGCATGCGGACGTCGAGGTACTGGAGCGCGCGTGCGAGCGGGCCCTCGCCCGTCACCGCGGCGGGGCGGCGCGGCCGGCGGTGTTCCTCGACCGGGACGGGACGCTGGTGCGCGAGACCGGTTACCTCTCGGACCCACAGGCGCTCGAGCTGCTCCCCGGGGTGGGGCGGGCGCTCCGGAACCTGGTCGCGGCGGGCGTGCCGCTGGTCTTAGTGTCGAACCAGTCAGGGGTGGGGCGCGGCATGTTCACGGCCCGGGATGTCCACGCCGTGATGGCGCGTCTGCGGGCGGAGCTGCGCGTCCACGCGGTCGAGCTGAGCGCGATCTATTTCTGTCCGCATCGTCCCGATGAGCGCTGTCCATGCCGCAAGCCCAGGACCGGGTTGCTCGAGCGCGCCGCGGAGGATCTCCAGCTCTCGCTGGTGGATTCGGTGATGATCGGGGACAAGCGCATCGACGCGGCGACGGGCCGGAGCGCGGGCGGGCGAGGCATCCTGCTGCGGACCGGCTACGGGCGCGAGGAGGAACGACGCGACGACGACCCGGGGCCGCCGCCCGATGTGGTGTGCGACGACCTGGGGACGGCCGTCGCGTGGTGGCTCGGCCCGGAGTGAACCGGACTCAGCGCTTCGGTTCGAGCCTGAGCCGGTAGTCCGCGCCGGCGTCCTCGCGCCGGTAGAGCAGTCGGTGACCCGGCACGTCGAGCTCGCGCGCCGAGATCCAGCGGTCGTCCACCAGCTCCTCCAGCCGCTCGGGATAGCTCCCCTTCTCGCGCTGGTAGAGCTCGAGCACCTTGCGCAGGTCCCGCATCTGGGTGGCGACGAACACGTCCACGGGGCCGCTCCGGGCGGGCGTGGCGCGGGTCACGAAGTGGCCGCCGGCGCACAGCGCAGCCACCACGACCAGCGCTGCCGCGCTCATGAACAGCTCCCGGCCGAGCGCGCCGCGGCGGACCGGTCCCGGTCGCGCGGGGGCGGCCGTGGGCGTCAGGATGCCGGGGTCCCTGCGGCCGTTGATCTCCACCCAGCCCGCCTCCATCATGCGGTAGAGGGCCTCGTGGGTCTCGTACTCGGTGAGCGGCGCCGCCGCCGTGACCTCGGCGATCGTGTGCTGGCCGTCGATGATCCCGAACAGCTCGCGCTCCTCGTCGGAGAGCGGCTCCTCGGCGTCCGGCAGGTCGCGGACGCCGAGCACCTTGTGCGGGTCGGCGAACAGCGCCTCGAAGCGCTTCTGCTCGTCCGCCCTGCGGGCCGCCTCGATCAGGACACCTTCGGTGCTGAGACGCACCAGCCGCTCGCCCTTCCAGGCGATCGCGGGATCGAAGCGATAGTCGCCGGTATCCCAGTGCGAGAGCCGCAGCAGGGTATCGAGGATCTGGCGCTCGACGTAGCCGGCAAGCTCCTCCTGCTCCAGGTAGCGTCCGTTGAGCAGCAGGTCCTCGAGATCCCGGCCGGTCTCGCGGTTGAGCGTCAGCAGACCGCGGTACTGCTCCTCGGAGAGCCGGTGGATGTCCCGCAGCAGGGCGAGGAGGGGATCGTCGGCCCGCATCCCGGGATCGCGCGCCGACACGACGCGCCCGTCGCTCAGGTAGATGACGACGTTGCCGCCCTCGCCTTTCATGAGCAGGCAGCCGGTCTTCTTCTGGGTGCCGAGGAGCTGGAGGATCTCGGACACCGAGAAGTCGCGGAGGTTGCCCTGAAGCGCCACGCCGGCTCCTTAAGCGGCCTTCGCCGTGACCGAGCCCGCCGCCGACGGGCGGCTGCGGACCGGTGTGGCGAGGGACGCCGAAAGTTCGGCCGCGCGGGCCGCGTGGGGCAGATAGCCGAGCAGCGAGTTGGCGTAGATCAGGAACCAGCCCACGATCGGCAGCACCGGGGACACGGTCCCGGCGTCGAGGCCGGGCCACGAGTGGTAGGAGAACGGCGCCACGACGCCGAACCAGGGGGCGGTGAGCAGGACCACGCCCGCGAGCATGAGGGTGGGCCGGAAGACGCGCTGGAACGAGAGCAGCCCGTACCCGGGCACCAGGATGGCGAGCGTCGCGCGCAGGATGCGCTGCCCGCGCTCGCGGCGCGATCGCTGGCGAGCCAGCAGGACGCGCGCGAACTCCGGGCTCTCGGCCTGCGCTTCCTGCTGAGCGCAGGCGGGGCACAGGGCGAGCTCGCGGCGCCGCTGCGAGCAGCGGCGGCACACCACGCGCCCGCAGTTGGCACAACCCCGCAGCGGGATCGCCCTCTGCCAGCGCGTCCCGAGGACGGCGACACCGATCGCCATTAGGATCGCAAGCACCCCGACCAGCGGGCTCGAGGTCTCGACGCGGCCGTGCCAGGCCGGAGGCATCGCCACGTCGGACGCCGTGACGCCCTCCGGCTTCAGCACCGTGGTCCAGAACGTGGCGGGGGCGATCCACTGGTCGGCCATGGGCAGGACGCCATCGGCGGTGCCGAGCGCCTGATGGTTCTTCACCAGCTCGAAGTCGAGGGCGGAGGCGCGGGCGGCGGCCTCGCTCGCGGCCCGGTACTCGAACTGGCGGGTATAGACCAGCGAGAGGTTGAACGGCGCGGCGGCGTTCTCCGGGTCGGCGTCCATCGCCGCCCGATAGAGTTCGATCGCGGGGGCGCTCTGGCCCCGTGCGACGAGGATGTTGGCGAGGTTGTTCATCACCCGCGCATCCTGGGGCCACAGTGTGAGCGCGCGGCGGTAGGCCGCCTCGGCGGTGGTGAGGTCCCCGCCCTGGCGGGCGAGCCAGCCGAGGCCGAACTGGAGGAACGGATTCGAAGGATGCTCTTCGGCCAGGCGGGCCACCGACGCCTGCCGCGACGGGGACCATGCTTCGTCGGGGAGCGCGGAGATGCCGTGGAGGGGCCCGCGGTCCTCGCGCAGGGGCATCGCCAGCCGGCCCAGGACCTGACCCGAGAACGGCGCCGCCACCAGCGCCAGCAGCATCGCGACGAACACCGTGCGCTCGCGCACCTTGAGCATCGGCCAAAGCATCCCCATGAAGACGACCGCCGGAACCGCCAGGCCGAGTCCCGCCACGAAGGGCACGACGAGGATGACCCACGACCACACCCGGGCGCTTCCGGAGGCGAGCCCCGGGCTCAGTCGCTCGTGCCACATGTGGCGCAGCTCCGCCTGATGGAGGAACACGATCATGAGCGACGTGATCAGCAGGCCGAGGAACAGCGCGTGCAGGGTGAAGAAGAGGATGTTCGCCGCCATCTCGATCTGGAGCAGGAAGCTGCTGCGCACCAGTCCGAGCACCACCGCGTAGCGAAGCAGCGCCTCGGTCGGATCGCGCGTCAGGGCCCACGCGGCGAGCGTCAGGTGGGGCGTGACGAATGTCGGGTCGAGCTCGGCGGCGCCTCGCAGGAAACGGACCGCGCGAGAGTGGTCCCCGTCACGGTCCGCGAGCACGCCGCGGCGGTAGAACAGACGCGCCTCGTCCGGCAGAGCGAAGCGGTGGGTGTCTCGTTTGTAATCGAGCCAGGCGCCGAGATCGCCGAGATCCTCAGGCGGCGTGAGCGCGTGAGCGGCTCCGGGGCCGCCCGGAGCGTGCGCGGGTGCATTGGTCGCGGTCGTGACGGGCGCTGCGCTCGAACCGCGCACCGTGGCCGCGACGTCCGCTGCGGTCGCGCTCGGGTCCGCGGTGACCCGGGTCGCCGCGGCGGCGAGCAGGAGCAGGCCGGCCAGCAGCGCGCGTGCGCTGCCCCACGGCCGGAACGCGGCTTCGCGCGCATCGAGGTGCGCGCCATCGTGGCACACGCCGCGGCCGTCGAGCGATCGCAGATGGCTGAAGATCATGGGGCGCAGTCCCTTGACAGTAAGTTGGGGCGTCCGTAACGTGCCCCACTTCCGTGAGGGTTATCGGCCCCCGCCGACGAACGCTTAACGCCTTCCCGAATCGGCCCGGTCGCGGATGTCCGTGGCCGGTCTCATGTTCCAGTCCGTCCGGCACGGGTCCGGCCCGTCCCGCCCGCGGTGCAGCTCGATGGGAGACCCAGCGATGGCAGTGGAGGGAGGGACAGGGGCCCCACCCTGGATCCGGATCGCCGACGCGGCGAAGCACATCGGTGAGACGGTCGAGCTGCGCGGCTGGCTCACCCACCGTCGCCCGAGCGGCAAGGTCCGGTTCCTGGTCCTCAGGGACGGCAGCGGCCTGATGCAGTGCGTGGCCGGCCGCGACGATCTCAGCCCCGCGGACTGGGACGCGTGCGAGTCCCTGGCCCAGGAGTCCTCGCTGATCGTCCACGGCGCCCTGCGGGCCGACGCCCGGGCGCACGGCGGCGTGGAGATGGGACTCCAGTCCATGCGGGTGATCGCCTCCGCCGAGAACTATCCGATCACCCCCAAGGAACACGGCACCGACTTCCTGATGGATCACCGCCACCTGTGGCTGCGCTCCGCGCGCCAGGCCGCGATCCTGCGCATCCGCGCCGAGGTCGTCGACGCCTTCCGGGATTTCATGAACGGCGAGGGCTTCGTGCTGGTGGATGCCCCGATCTTCACGCCCAACGCCTGCGAAGGGACGACGACGCTGTTCGAGGTCGCCTACTTCGACGAGAAGGCCTACCTGAGCCAGAGCGGACAGCTCTACATGGAGGCCGCGGCGATGGCGCTGGGCAAGGTCTACTGCTTCGGCCCCGCCTTCCGCGCCGAGAAGAGCAAGACGCGGCGCCATCTCATCGAGTTCTGGATGATGGAGCCGGAGTGGGCATTCGCGACCCTCGAGGACGTCATCCAGCTGGAGGAGCGTCTGCTCGTGAGCACCGTGGCGCGCGTGCTCGAGCGCTGTCCCGAGGAGCTCAAGCGGGTCGAGCGCGAGACCTCGAAGCTCGCTCATGTCCAGGCGCCGTTCCCGCGCATCCACTACAACGAGGCGGCGAAGTTCCTGGTCGATCGCGGGATGCCGTTCGAGTGGGGAAGCGACTTCGGGGCGCCCGACGAGACCGCGCTCTCCGAGCAGCACGATCGTCCGCTGTTCGTGACGAACTATCCGGCGGCGGTCAAGGCGTTCTACACCGAGCCCGATCCCGACGATGCGCGATTGTGCCTCTCGTGCGACTGTCTCGCGCCCGAAGGCTACGGCGAGATCATCGGCGGCGGCCAGCGACTGGCCTCGCTCGAGCAGCTCACCCGTCGCGTGGACGAGCACGGTCTCCCGCAGGAGGCCTTCGAGTGGTACAAGGACCTGCGCCGCTTCGGCTCGGTCCCGCACGCGGGGTTCGGGATCGGCGTCGAGCGTACGCTCGCCTGGATCGCCGGGCTCGACCACGTGCGCGAGAGCATCCCGTTCCCGCGGATGCTCAACCGCCTGCGTCCCTGACGGCCGCTCCGGTTCAGCGCTCCCGTCTCAGGACCACCAGCCCCTCGCCGCCGTCCGCGCCGTCGACCGTGTGCGTGACGCGGTAGCGTGCGCGCAGCGAATCCAGCTCCGCGGCGTTCCGCATCGGGGCATGGCGGCCGGCGAACGCGGCGCCGCCGGAGATCAACGAGGGACGGACCACGAGCCACTCGGGGCGCTGCCCGGCGATCACGTCCGTGTACCACCCCGCGCCCTGGGCGCGACGCCGGGCGACGGCGGGCGAGACGAGGCCGACCTCGTCCACCACCACCAGCGGGTTCCTGAAGCCGATCATCCCGATCGGCTCGAGGAATACCTTCTCCCCGGGTCGGACGTGCTCCGCCAGATAGTTGGCGGTCATCCCGAACAGCCGGAGCTCGATGCTGGCCCGCCCGGCATAGAGCGGGAGCGCGATCCCCCAGACGCCGAGGACGTACGTCGCCGCGGAGAGGTAGAGCCCGGGGCCACGGACGAGCCGCGGCATCCCGGCCGAGGCCACGAGCAGGAGGCCGGCGAGCGGGACGACCAGGTACCAGAAGAAGTAGGCGACACCGAGGAGCGCGTAGCCGAGCCAGATGGAGAGGGCGGCGCCGACCAACAGCCCGAATCCGGTGCGGCGCAGCCGCCACATCACGGGAACTCCGAGCAACAGCGCCGGCGCGAGGACGACACTCAGGACGAACAGGTGGACGCCTTCGGTGGTCGCCGGTGGTCCCGCGAGCGGGAGTGGCACGAGCCATTCCCACCAGTACCGGCCGGCAAGCGGGCCCGGGTGGCCGTAGATCCCGGCCTTGGCCAGGAGACTCTGCGGGATGGGAGATCCGTAGTAGACCCAGAGCCACCCGATCCCGAGGCCGGCGAGCGCGAACGCGACCGCCCGGTCGCGCCAGCGCGCGCCGAGCGCGATCACCGCGGCCGCGGCCAGTCCCTCGGGGCGCGAGAGCACCAGGGCCGCGAGCGCGGGTCCCGAGAGCGGGCTCCGCCTCTCGACCAGACCGGCGGCGAGGGTCATGAGTGCCAGGACCACGCTCGTCTCCATCCCCGAGACCGCGACCGCCGCGAAGAACGGCCACCCGGCGAAGAACCAGGCGAAGCACCAGGCCGCGGCGCGGCCGCAGTGTCGTCGCAGCAGTGCGGCGCCCATGAGCAGGGTGACCACGTCCGCGGCCACCGACCAGGCCCGCGCCCACTCGACCGGATGCCCTGAGATGCGCCACCCTAGCGCGCTCCACACCGTCCAGAGCGGCGAGGAGAATCCCATGACCCGCTCGCCCGGGTTGTAGAGGAGACCGTTCCCGATCGCGAGATTCTTGGCATAGCGGAATGTGATGTAGGCGTCCTCCGCTGCGTTCGGGAGGATGACCCACATGACGCCACGCGCCGCGAGCAGCAGGAGGAGAGGGATCAGGAACGGCTCGGACACCCGCCGCCAGTCGCTCCACGCCGGCCACGCGGAAGCGGGCGGGCCGGCGGCTTCGGAGCCTGGGAAATCGGGACCGGTCGAGCGTGGGGGGGAGCGTCGTTTCACGCGCAATGGTTCCTGGCCGGGAAGGGGCGCACAGGTCTCGATAAGGGATCCGCACCTTGGGGCGCGTGCGATGCTTCACGAGCCCTTGACGCGGCGCGCGATAGTAGGGTCAATGCGCGCGGTCCGGCAAACGTCGTCCGGCATCGAACGTGCATGGAGCCCGCCTCATGACGGACGCAACCGGGCGGCGGGTCATGCCGAACCGTTGCGAGGCTGGTGGTTGACAGTCCATGACGGGCTTAACTAGTGTCGGCCGCAGACTTGGCTTCGTGGCTTTCGCCACGGCGAAGCCTGGATGGCGTGGGGGGACTGGGGAACGAGTGATTGACAAGCGACGCGAGCGCTTCCTAAACTTACGGCACTTCGTGGTTCCGGGCACCGGCTGGACGAAGACCGTGCGGGTGCTCGTTTTGGCGTGTTTGGCGGCCGGCCTGGCCGGCTGTTCCCCACCGCGCGCGCCAGATTCGGTGGAAGACAGCCTGACCACCGGGCGTATCTCTGTGGTCTGCTCCCCCGATATGATGGGCATCGTCGATCGTCACCGGGCAGCGTTCGATTCGCTTTACCCGGGTAGCACGATCGAGCTGAAGGAGGGGAACTCCTCGGTGGGGGTGCGGGCGCTGTTCGCGGCCGAATGTGACCTCGCGGTCATCAGCCGGGAGCTGGAGCCGGACGAGCGCGGGGCGGCGATGCGCGGCGGGCTCGAGCTGGAGGGGTACCGTTTCGCGCGTGACGGGGTGGCCCTGGTGGTCCATCCCGGGAACACGGTGGAGAACGTCGCCCTCGACGAGATCCGGGGCGTGTTCGCGGGAACCGTCGAGCGGTGGGACGCGCTCGGAGGGGCAGGGGAGCGGATCCAGCCGGTCATACAGTCACCGGGGTCGGACATCATGACGTTCTTCGCTTCGAAGGTGATGAATGAGGTGCCGATGCGCGCGCCGGTGGTGTATCAGGCGTCGGACTCGGGCGTCACGGCGTATGTCGCCCGCCATCCGGGCGCGGTCGGGGTCGTCTCCATGGCGTGGGCCGACCGGGGTGTGAAGCCGTTGCGGCTCGCCACGCTCAAGGGGCTCTCGTACTGGCGGCCGGACGCCGAGGCCGTGCACCGCGGAGACTATCCATTGTCGCGCGACATGAACCTCTACGTCCGCCCGAACGGGCCGGCGCTCGCCAACGGGCTCATCACATTCATCACCAGCCGCGAGGGGCAGACGATCGTGCGCGATGCGGGGCTCGTGCCGACCGCCGTCCCGGTCCGCTTCGTGAGACGCTCACCGTTGATCGGCAGTCACAAGAAGTGGGAAGGAGACTCTTCGACCAGATGACGAGAGTGGACTTGATCCGGCGCCTGACGATCGGCGTGACGCTGGTGGGACTGTTGTCCTGCGCGGGCACGGCGATCACACGCGTGGCGCACGCGGACGATCTGAAGGATGGGCAGCGGGCCCTTCAAGAGGGCCGGCTGGACGATGCCGTCAAGGCCTTCGAGAAATCGGCGAGCCAGGGCTACGCCGCGGGCCGTGCCGGCGTGGGACAGGTATGGCTGCGCCGCCGCCAGTACGAGCGCGCGCGCGAGCAGTTCGAGATGGCCCAGAAGATGGATCCCAACCTCGCGCTCGGCTGGTGGGGGCACGCGGAGGTGTTGCGCCAGCAGGAGAAGTGCGGCGAGGCCATCCCGCTGTTCCAGAAGGCGACCGAGTTGGATCGCCGATTTCCTGAAGCCCAGCTGGGATGGGGTGACTGCCTGATCGCCACCAAGCAGTTCGATCAAGGCGTCGCCGCGCTCTCGGTCGGGCTCAAGTGGGGCGCGAAAGTGCGGCCACGGTTCCTCACCGCGCTGGGCCGCGCCGAGGAGTCGCGCGACTCGCTCCGGGATGCCGGGATCTACTTCACACGCGCGCGCGAGGAAGCCGCGGCCGACGCCCATGTCCGCCGCGAGCTCGGCGACTTCTACTTCCGGCGCGGCACCTGGGCGCTCTCGATCCTCGAACACGAGGCCGCGATGGCGCTCGACTCCACCGATGTCGAGACCCACTTCTCGCTCGGCCAGGCGCTCTACTACGACCAGCGTTACAACGACGCGCTCAACGAGTTCCTGTGGGTGACCCGCAGGGATCCGGAGTTCGCCCCCGGACACCTCGCGCTCGGGAACCTGCTGTATCTGTCGGGCGCGGCGGACGCGAAGCGATACGCCGAGGCGCGCGCGCCGCTGGAGATCTATACCAAGATGCGGCCCGAAGACCCCAAGGGCTGGAGCCTTCTCGGGCGGGTCGACTACTACGTCGGCCGCAAAGACGAGGCCGTGACGGCCATGCAGAAGGCGGAGTCGCTGGGGGAGAAGAGCAAGGAGATGTACACGGTGCTGGGGCGTATCTA
>JBKJXJ010000057.1:0-7710 GCA_046716125.1 Candidatus Eiseniibacteriota bacterium | reverse complement strand
GGCGTACTACGCCGAGATCGGGACTATGCGGAGTTGAGTTGGGGGGCCGCGTGCGTGCGAGCGTTCGAGCAGGTCGGTACTGCGCATAGTCACAGAGCGTCGAGGAACGCGAGGAGTCGATCGCGTGCGCGGAATCGCAGCGGCGCCGGCGCGGGATCTGCGAGGCGGCGGAGCGCGGCCTCCTTCATGGCAAGATCCGCCTCGATGTAGAGGTGGGTGGTAGCGGGATCCTCGTGGCCGAGCCACAGCGCGATGACCGTGATGTCCACGCCGGACTGGAGCAAGTGCATCGCCGTGGTGTGGCGCAGGGTGTGGGGCGAGATCCGGCGCCCGGCGAGCGACGGGCAGCGCTTGGTGGCGGTCGTGAGCGCGACATCGAGGCGGTGCTCGACACCGGAACGCGACAGGCGTGCGCCAAAGCGATTGGGGAAGACCGGGGCCTCGGGACTGCGATCGATGCGGGGTAACCATGCGCGCAGTTGCGCCGCCGTAGTCTTCCACAGCGGAACGGCTCGCTGCTTGCGCCCCTTGCCGTGCAGGTGCAGGGCCGAGGCGCGGTCGAGAAGCACGTCCGCAACGCGCAGCCCGGTGAGCTCGGAGACGCGGGCACCGGTGTTGTAGAGCGTGGCGAACATCACGGCGTCGCGCTGACCGCTCCACGTGGCGCGGTCGGGGGCGTCGAGGAGAGCCTCGACCTCTTGGCGGGTGAGGAACCCGAGGACGGGGCGATCGAAGCGCTTGGTGGGGATGGCGCGGACGCGTTGGGCGACGGCCAGCGCAGTGGGGTCGCGGACGGACGCGTAGCGCATGAACGAGCGGATGGCGGTGAGGCGGAGGTTGCGGGTGCGCGGGGAGTTGCCACGCTCGGTCTCGAGGTGATCGAGGAAGGCGAGCACCCGGGGCGCGTCGAGGTCGTCGAGCGACAGGGTCGAGGGCGCCCGGCCCGTGCTCTGCTCGGTGTAACGGAGCAGGAGTTCGAACGCGTCGCGGTAGCTGGCAATCGTCTGGGTGCTCGCGCCCCGTTGCGCGATGAGGCGCTGGTGAAAAAACTCCTGGAGCAGCGCGGGGAAAGCGATCTGGGGCGGCTTCACGGCGCATTCTCCCGTGCGCGCTGGGCGAAGTGCTCGAAGCGTTGCGCGGTGACGGCCATGAGCTCGGGGACCGCGGAGAGATACCAGTACGTGTGGGAGACCTGGGTGTGGCCCAGGTAGGTCGCCAACGCCAGGATCTTGCGGTCGAGGTCGACTCCTTCCTCGTACCAACGCAGGAGCCGGCGCACGGCGAAGCTGTGGCGCAGATCATGGATGCGGGGCCGCCGCGCGTGGCCGTGTGAGGTCCAGCCCAAACGAAGGCGCACCCCGCGGAAGGTCCCCTCGACGGTGGCGCGCTTAAGGGCCGGAGCCTGATCGGTGCAGAAGAAGAACTCCGATCGCGGAGCGACTTGGAACGCATCGCGCCGGGTGGCATAGCTCGTGAGCGCCTCAACGCTGGTGGGGTGAAGCGGAACGAGCCGCGACTTGCGGAACTTGCTCATGCGGATGGTGAGCACGCCGTGGGCGAGATCGACGTCGCGACGTTCGAGGTGGCAGGCCTCGGAGAGCCGCAGGCCGGTCGCCGCCAGGAGCGAGAAGAACGCCACGTAGGTGACGGGGCGCAACCCACTACGAGGCCGGAGCCGGCGGCACTCCTGCAGCAACGCGGAGATCTCCGTGTCGTTGTAGATGTGGGGGGACTTGCGGCATGGAGCACGAGCGAGCAGTCCTGGCGGCGGGACCTCGGTCGCGGGATCGAACGCGGCACGGTGTCGCGCGAACTGTCGAACCGCCCCGAGACGGCGCTCCGCCCGCGCCGGGTCGCCCGGGGCCGAAGACCGAGCCCACCGCATAGCGAGATCGACCGTGAGCGGCCCGCGGTGTTCGGTCTGTTCAGTGTAGCGCGCAAAGTCTCGGAGGTACCAACCCAGCTGCTCAACAGCGAAGCCCAGGTTGCGGCGCAGGGCAAGGTAGTCCTCGACCAGAATCTGCCATTGGGGAGGCGTCATGGCGTCACCTCCGGCCACGGCAGAGTCACCTCATGGAGTGCCGGTATGTCGAGCTTGGCGTAGATAGTCGTCGTGTCGAGAGATCGATGTCCGAGAAAGTCGGCGACCTCCTTCAGGCTGACCCCGCGGCGCACCATGCGGCACGCCACGGTGTGCCGGAAGAGGTAGGCACCGGCGAGTGGGGCTTCGACCCCAGCGCGTCGCAGGGCTTGAGCCACAACCCCAGAGACGACGAAACGCGAGATGGGCGCGCCGCGGCGAGCCCCGCGGTGCTGCACAAAGACGCGGCGCTCACCGGTTCTCGGGCGCTCCCGGCGCAGGTAGTTGACGATCGCACGCCCGGCGTCACGCGGCAGGGGCAGAATGGCACCCCGGCGCGTCTTGCGCGTGCGCAGGTGGACGGTGCCCTGGCGCCAGTCGAGATCCTCCAGACGTAGTTCGGCGACCTCGCCGGGACGGAGCCCCAGGGTCGCCAGGCAGAAGACGATGGCGCGGTCCCTTAGAACCCAAGGGGTGGAACCCCCAAACGAGGCGAGCACTCGGGCGAGCTGCTCATCGCTGAGGCACCGCGGAAGCGTCGAGAGGCGCCGGTGGGCGACCGCGGGAATCGCGGTCTCGAGCCGCTCATCCCCAATACCCTCGGTGCGGAGGAAACGAAATAACGATCGGAGGGCTGTGCCGACGGTCTTCGTCGTGCGAGGTGAGAACCGGCTGGGCGCGCTGACGAACCGGATCACGTCGGAGGGACAGAGATGCCTCACATCGATTGGGTCGTCGCCGAGCGCCTCGCGAATCAGGCCACGCGCCTGGCTTGAGTAGTAGTGCAGCGTCTGGTCGCGCAGGCCGCGGGTGCGGCGCTGGTGCTGCTCAAACGCCTCGATCAGAGCGTCGAGAGACCACGTGTCTGGAACCATGATGGAGTGCTCCTTTCCGGCCGAAGAGGGCCGGAGGGAGCATCCGAACTATGCTGAGTGAACGGAAGTCAGCGGCTCGCATATGCCATCGAGCAGAAGACCCTGAGACGGATCTTCGAAGCCAACTCCGCATAGTCCCGATCTCGGCGTAGTTCACCTACTGTGTCGGCAAGCTGCGCCGGTCGGAGCCCGCGGCCTATCAGCGCATCCGGGCGGCGCGTGCCGCCCGGCGCTTCCCCGCCATCTTCGACGCCGTTGCCGAGAACCGGCTGAGTCTGAGTGCGGTGGTCCTGCTGGCGCCTTATCTCACCGAGGACACGGCCGGAGAGCTGCTGGCAGCCGCCACCCACAAGACCATCGCCGAGATCCAGCGCCTGCTGGCCGAGCGCTTCCCGCGGCCGGACGTGCCGACCCGGATCCTGCCGATCCCGCCACCCCCGCCTGGCATGCCGATCGAACTGCCTACAAGGCCGGTCGAGGAGGCTCAGCCTTGCGGCGCCGAACTGACTTTAAAGTCAGTTGGCATGACGATTCCTGATCATTTGGAGCTGACCTCAACGTCAGTCCCGGCGCCGCCCGTCCCTGCACCCGTGGAGGAGCGTCCGACGATGAAGCCTCTGGCACCGGGACGTTTCGATCTGCATTGCACGATCGATGAGGAGACCCACGACGCTCTGCGCTACGCCCAGGAGCTTCTCAGCCACGAGCTGGCCTCTGGAGACGTGCCGCAGGTGCTGAAGCTGGCGCTCGAGGCGCTCGTGCAGCAGCTCGAGAAGCGTCGGTTCTCGGCGACCCCGCGCCCTCGCCCTCGCCCTGGACGCCGGCCTGAAGACCCGCGGTGTGTTCCCGCGGACGTCCAGCGCGCGGTCTGGCAGCGCGATGACGGCCAGTGCACGTTCGTGGGCGAGGACGGGCATCGATGCCAAGAGCGCAGGTTCGTCCAGCTCGATCACATCGAGGCGGTCGCGCGCGGAGGCGAGGCGACGGCGTCCAACCTCCGGCTGCTGTGCTGGGCCCACAATCAGCTCGAGGCGGAGCGCGCGTTCGGCGCCGAGTTCATGCGCCACAAGAGAGAGAGTGCACGGGATCGGGCTTCGGAGAGACGAGCGCGAAGGTCGAGTGCGGCCGAAGCGGCCGGATAGCTGATCGTCGCCTACGGCTCGTCCGCCTCGTCCACGTCCTCGTCGCGCACCTCGCCGCCGCGCTCGAGCGCGAGCAGATACTCGGCGATCAGCGCGCGCGCCTCGTTCGCGTCCGCGCGGCGGACCAGGATCTCCCCCCACGACGATGTGGACCAGTCGCGGCGCACCAGGCCGTAGCCGGGCAACGCCGTGCTGCGCAGCACCGCGAGGATGCCGTTGTGCTGGAGCATCCCTTCCAGCAGCGCGCCGGCCGCCGCGTCCGGCACTTTGTGGATGACCTCGGGCGGACCTTCCTCGACCGGCGGCTCGGGGCTGAGGACGGCGCGACAGCGCGGGCAGGCGACGACGGCCGGCTCGTAGGCGGCGCCGCACTCCGGGCAGTAGCCCACGCGGACTCCCCGGCTACGGGGTGCGGACCGTCTGGTAGTGGTGCTTGAGGCGGACCGCCGCCTCGGCCACATCCTCGCGCCGGGTGGCGAGGGACATCCGCACCCAGTCGCCGTACTCGGGACCGAACGCCGTGCCGGGCAGCACCGCCACGCCCAGTTCGAGCCACTCCTCGACCAGCGCCCACACGTCGCGGCCCGCGAGCGCGGCGCCGACGTTCGCGAATGCGTAGAACGCCCCGCGCGGCGTCGGCACGCGGAACGCAGTCTGGCCCGCGATCCCCGAGAGCAGCACGTCGCGCCGCTCGAGATACGCGCAACGCATGCGCTCGACCTCGTCCTGGGGGCCGGTCACCGCGGCGCGCGCCGCGCTCTGGACGGACGGGAAGACGCCGTGGGTGGTGTAGAAGGCCAGCAGCGGGCCCATGACGGCGCGCAGCCCCGGTGGCGAGACCATGTAGCCCACGCGCCAGCCGGTCATGGAATACGACTTGGAGAACGTGTAGACGCTGAGCGTGCGCTCGGCCATCCCGGGCAGGCTCGCGAGGCTGATGTGGCGGGCGCCGTCGAACACGAGATGTTCGTAGGCCTCGTCGCTGATCACCCAGAGATCGCGCTCGATCGCGACCGATGCGATCGCGGCGAGGTGCTCCCTGCCCAGCACCGCGCCGGTCGGATTGTTGGGGGTGTTGACGTAGATGCCGCGGGTGTTGGGCTGAAGTGCCGCGCGCAGCCGGGCGGCGAGTCCTGCCGGATCGAGCGTGCCTTCCAGCACCTCGAGGTAGAGCGGCATGGTGCGGTAGCTCGCACCCGAGGCGAAACCCACCAGCTTGGGGATCGCCATCCAGTGGGGCGAGAGCACCAGCACCTCGTCTCCGGCGCCGAGCAGCGCCTGGAAGGCGAGGAACAGCGCGTGCGTGCCGCCGTTGGCGAGCACGATGTCGTCGGGCTCGCAGTGGATGCCGTTCTCGCGCGCCAGCTTCTCCATCAGCGTCTGGCGCACCGCGAGCGTGCCGCGCTGATCGGGGTAGTGGGTCTCGCCCGCGCGCGCCGCGGCGGCGAGTGCTTCGACGATGTGCGGCGGCGTGTCGAAATCCGGCTCGCCTCGCTCCAGATGCATGACGCGCTCGCCCGCCTGCTCGCGGGCGCGCGCGGCCGCCATCACCCGGCCCAGCTCGGAGGTCATGCGCAGGACGGGGCGGTCGGCGATCAGTCGCGGCATCGGTCGGCGTCTCCTCGTGGGGTGGCGTGGAAGCGTGCGCGCGGGCGTCGGACGCAATCTAGCATGGGACCCTGGCGTGCGAAATGCACGACTCCCGACGCTGGACCTGGGAATTCCGGCACGACCATTGCCTTCTTCCGGGCGACCGAGTCCGCCGAGTCCCATGGAAGGAGCCACCCGTGTCGAAGTTCGACCTCCGCGACGTCTCCAAGCGCCTGTCCGGGTCCCGCGACACCGAGGCGGTCGTGTTCGAGTTCCTCGGCTACCTGCAGGGCTTGAAGCCCGATTGGCACGCGTCGCTGGCGTTCTACGAGGTCAGCCGGGACGCCCTGGTGAGCCTTTACACGCGCCAGAAGGACCAGCTCATCCGGCGGGCCGTGAATGTCCCGGTCGACCAATTGCCGACCCGTCTCGTGCGGAAGTTTTTCCACGCCAGTGCATTTTCCAATGCCCCGAACCGGCGCTCGCTGCTCTCGAGCCTGTTCAAGACCTCGCCGTTCTACGAGCCCGAGGGGGCCGAGGCCGGGGCGCTCCGGCCGGTCGCCCCGATCCCCGACTGGGTCTCGTGCATCTGCATGCCGCTCGCCGACCAGGAGGATCTGCTGGCGATGCTCATCCTCGCCAGCCACCAGAAGGGGGCGTTCAACACCCGGATCGTGGAAGAGCTGGTGCCGGTCAAGGGCATGGCATCGCTCGCACTCGCCCAGCACCTCTACCGCTCGGCGCGAGCCACCCCCGCGAGCGCGGCCGCGTACATGCCCCCGGAAGAAGCGTCCACGGGCGAGGCCGCCGCCGCGGTATTCCACGACCAGATCCGGCAGCTCGACAGCGATGCCGCCCAGAAGGGCAGCGCGAGCGAGGCGAGCAAGGCGAAGCTCGAGGCGCTGGCTCGCGAGCTGGAGCTCGCGGACCAGAACTCCACACATTACCGGCAGGAGCTCGAGCGCGTGAAAGAGCACCTCGATGCGCTCGAGGAGCAGTCGAATGCCGCGACCCAGCACCTGAACGAAGCCTGCTCGCAGCTGACCGAGACCCAGGATCGGATGATGGAGCTCAGGCGCACGACGGGATTCCTCCAGGACCTGTTCCAGATGCTGTCGCAGGAGCACGACGCCCAGGAGTTCTCGGGCACCCTCGTGTTGTGGTTCAGCGAGACCTTCGGGGTCGAGCGCTGCAGCCTGATGGTGCTCAACAGCAACCGCGACACGATGCGCATCGCCGCGCAGCGCGGGCTCGATCCGGCGGTGGCCGACCAGGTGCGCGTGCGGGTAGGCCAGGGCATCTCGGGCTGGGTCGCCCAGAACCGGAAGCCGCTCTTCGTGCGCGTCAAGACCGACGCGCGCGAGGTCGCCCACACCGGCCAGGACGTCTACAACTCGGACTCGTTCATCACCGTGCCGTTGATCCACGGCGACCGGGTGGTGGGCGTGCTCAACCTGAGCAACAAGGCGGCCGGGCTCCCGTTCGACCAGCTCGACCTCGACCGCGCGATGCTCGCCGGCTCCCTGCTGGCCATGTCGCTCGGCGCCGCCGACGTGGAGGAACGCAGCGCGGCGTGGGGGTAGGGCGGGGCGCGACGCGATCGTTTCGGCGATCTCGGCCGGCTTCCTGTCGGCCGCGTATCGGTGCAGCGCGGGCGAACCCGCCGAAGTGGCGCCTTGTTTCGTGTTCCTGGCCAGCGCCGAATCCGCATACATGACCGGGCAGATCCTTCATCCGAACGGCGGCGAGATCGTCAACGGGTAGCCGAGCTGCGGACGCTGTAGCGGCTACAAACCTCTGAGAATGCGTTACACGGAACGCTGGACGATTCCCTGTATCTCGAGGTCGCGGCGTTGCGCCGCAGTGCGCTCGACTCGGAGTTCGTGTGGCATGGATCGTGCGGAAACGCACCGCGAGCGGGAAGTCCGCTCAGCACTGTGGGTCGCAAGACTGTCGCCAGAAGAAGAGGAGGGACTCTCATGAACTCGGACCAGATTGCCGGGCAGTGGAAGCAGCTTCGCGG
>JBKJXJ010000056.1:0-4130 GCA_046716125.1 Candidatus Eiseniibacteriota bacterium | reverse complement strand
TCGAACACGGCGGGCGGTTCGGCAAGTGCCGGGTGGCGAACGCCGCGATCCTGAAAGCCCGCGAGCTGGACGCGACATGGCTGCTCCTCACCGACGGCGACTGGCTGCCGGCGCGTGACCTGCTCGCCCGGCACCTTAAGGAGACCCGGCCCGCCCGGTTCGTCTCGGGAGGCGGCATCCGGCTCTCGCGCGAGGTGTCCGAGGCGATGCGCCCCGAGGACGTGGACCGCGGGGCGTTCGAGCGCGAGGGCGGCAACAAACCTCAGTACACCCTGCCGCGTCCGCTCGGGCACGTCCTCGACCGCATCCAGCCGCGCCGCGCGCCGTGGAAGGGCGGAAACTCGTCGGCCTGGCTCGGCGACATCGTCCGGGTCGGCGGGTACGACGAGCGCTTCGGCTGGGGCCTCGAGGACAACGAACTGGGCGCGCGCCTCGAGAACGCGGGCGTCAAGGGGTTCTCGATCCGCTACACCGCGCCGGTCTATCACCTGTGGCACGAGCGGCCGTGGGTGGACCAAGCGGCGCTCGCGCGGCACCAGAGCATGCTGGAAGAGACCCGGCGGACGCGCGCGACGCGGACCGATTTCGGGATCACCGCGGAAGCGTGAAGCGCGTCCCGCTCCCAACCCTCCAACCGTAGGGGGTCCGGGGGCGTCGGATTCAAGGACGTGAGGCGGTCGGCCGATGACAGGGTGATGCCCTGCCCTCGAGCGGAACGGGCCGTGCTTGACGCTTTCCGCGAGGTCGGGTTAGCCTCCGCAAGTGCTTGGCCGCCAAAGGAGTTGCCTGTGATCCAGAACATGATCCTGCCGGGGCTGATCCTGCTCGGCCTCGTCATCTTCGTCCACGAGCTGGGCCACTTTTTGGCCGCCAAGATGCGCAAGGTCAGGGTCCTCAAGTTCTCCCTCGGCTTTGGGCCCCCGCTGGTCAAGTTCACCCGGGGTGAAACTCAGTACCAGATCTCCATGATCCCGCTGGGCGGGTTCGTCTCGATGGCCGGGGACGGTCCCAACGAGGACGGCTCGATGCCGAGCGGGGACGGGGAGTACCTCTCGCACCCCTGGTACGGCCGGGCGTTCATCGCCGTGGCCGGCCCCCTCGCCAACCTCATCACGGCGTTCCTGATCATGATGTCCATCGGGCTCGTCGGGGTGACCTACCCTGATTTCCCCAACGTCCTGGGCTCTGTGGCGGACACCACCCTGGCCCACCGGGCGGGCTTAAGCCGGGGCGATCGCATCACCGCGGTCTCGGGGAAGCCGGTCGCGACCTGGATGGGGATGTTCGTCCAGGAGCGGCGACTGCCGGAGAAGCAGGACGCGGTCCTTACCGTCACGCGCGGCGACTCGTCGTTCGCCGTCACCATCCCCGCCGCGCAGCGCGACGAGTTCCTCACCGGCCTCGCCCGTCCCTCGGACCCGCCGGTGGTGGGCACGGTGGTGGTTGGGATGCCGGCCTACAAGGCCGGGCTCAAGGAGCGTGACAGCATCCTCGCGGTCAATGGCCAGCCGGTGCAGGTCTGGGAGGATCTGCCGCGCGCGATCTCGTCCCAGACGGACAAGCCGGTCGTGCTGCGCATTCTCCGTTCCGGGCAGACGTTCGACCTGACCGTGACGCCGATCGATCCGGGCGGGGTCGGCGGCGGCAACGCCGGGCGCATCGGGATCGAGGCCCGGCGCATGGGCAACTACGTCGAGCGCTTCCCGTTGCTCCAGTCGATGGCGCTGGGCTTCCGCGCCACCCTGGATCTGGTCGGCAGCGTCTACCGCGGGATGTGGCTCACGGTGAGCCGCCCGCTCTACTACCGCGAATACCTGGGCGGACCCATGTTCATCGCCCAGGCGGCCAGCGAACAGGCCCAGCGCGGCCTCGATTCCTATCTCCAGTTCCTGGCGATGATCAATGTCGCCATCATGGCGTTCAATCTGCTCCCCATCCCGGTCCTGGACGGCGGCCACATCGCGCTGGCCTTGCTCCAGGCGCTGCGCCGCCAGGCGATCTCGTATCGGGCGTACATCCGCTTCCAGAAGGTCGGGCTGGCGGTCATCGGTACGCTTTTCATCCTCATCCTGGCGAATGATCCGCTGCGCTGGCTGCAGCGGCAGCGTGCGCTCGACAAGGCTCCCCAGGAGGGCCAGGTTGCCCCGACCCCGCCTTAGCGGCGCGCGAGGGATCTTGATGGTGTGTGTGGCGCTTGCGGCCGCCGGGGCGATGAGCCGGCCCGCGAGGGGCCAGGAGAATCTGCTCGGCGAGCCGACGACGGTCGCCGGTGTGCGCTTCGAGGGACGGCACCGCGTGGGTTCGGGCGAGTTGCGCTCGGTCATGAAGACGCGAGGACCGTCGTTCTGGCCCTGGCGGGATCGGTCGGCCCTGCGGAACGATTACCTGAACGCAGACACCCTGGCCATCCGCGACCGCTACCTCCACCACGGGCACATCGACGCCCGTGTCGGGGTGCGCGTGACGCCGACCCGCGATTCCACGCAGGTGACGGTGACCTTCATCATCCGGGAAGGCGAGCGCTCGCAGGTCGGCGCACTGGAGTTCACGGGCGTCCAATCGTATCCGGAGGACGACCTGCGTCGCCGGCTCCTGCTGAAGCCCGGTCATACCTTCGACCCCTACGCGCTCCAGCTCGACACGCTCAAGATCTCGGAGCTCTATCAGGAGCACGGCTTCCGGCCGCACGTGGCGGCGGGGGCCTTGCGCGGGGAGGGTCCCGATTCCCTCCGGTGGCGGGTCCGCTACGACGTCGAGGAGGGGCCGCGGTTCCTGGTCGGGGACGTCTTCTACCACCCCACGGCCGCGCCGCGGGTGAGCGAGCGGCTGGTGCGGCGTGAGCTTCTGCTCGACCGCGACGACGTCTTCCGTCGCTCGCGCATGCTGCGCTCGGGTGAGCGTCTCTACGACACCGGCCTGTTCAGCCAGGTGCAGATCTCCCCGATCATCGACTCGACCCGCTCGCGGATGGACTTCGATCTGCGCCTGACCGAGCGCAAGTCGCGCTGGGTGGACGCAGGCGTCGGCAGCGGAACCGCCGAGCGCTTTCACGCCACCGGCGAGTGGGGGCACCGCAACCTGTTCGGCCGCGGCTTTCAAGGAGCCCTCTCGACGCGCATCGCGTTCAACGGGAAGGGCCGCTTCATTCTCAGCCGCACCGAGCTCTCGCTGCTCGAGCCCTGGCTGTTGCGCACCCGCACCCGGGCGATCCTGACGCCCTACTACGAGCGCAGCGCCGATCGTGCCAATCCCGACTGGTTGGTGGAGCAGGAGTCGCGCGGATTCCGGGTGGAGCTGGTGCGCGAGCTCAGCCGCTTCAGCCGTGTGACGATCTCCCAGAACAACCTGTGGGCGAATCAGGACTTGACCCTGTTCTCGGACAGCATCCCCGCGGCGCGGAAGGATTCGCTCGAGCGCAGCGTGGTGTCGCGGTTCAGCACCCACAGCATCGCGCTGGGCGGCCTGCGCGACTACCGCGACAATCCGCTGAGCGCGACGCGGGGCTCGATGCAGGCGATCACCGTCCAGCTGGCGGGCGGGCCCCTCAAGGGAACCAGCAGCTTCCGCAAGGTGGAGGTGGCCTCGGCATGGTACACGCCGCTCTGGAACGGATGGGTTTTGGCGACGCGACTGAGGGGTGGCCTCATCAAGCCGACGGGCGAAGGGCCGGCGTTCTCGCTCGAAAATGAGGTGGACGAGGAGGTGACCCGCGTTCCGCCGAATGACCGATTCAAGACCGGCGGGGTCAATTCGATCCGCGGGTTCGGGGAGAGCAAGATCGCCCCCGACGGCGGCCTGGCCCTGTTGCAGGCCAACGCCGAGCTGAGGATCCCGGTCATCGGGCCGTTCGGCATCGAGATCTTCTTCGACGCCGGGAATGTCTGGGCGCGCCCGTCGTACATCAAGGGACGACACTTCAGGCCTGGAAGAAGCCACGTTCCGCTGGAGGCGACGGATGTGAGGTACGTTTTCGGCATCGGACCGCGGGTGAACCTCCCCATCGGGCCGCTGCGCTTCGACCTGACCTGGAGCCTGCGTCCCTTCCCGGACCCGGACAAAGGGGTCACTCGCTGGCTGATCGCAGAGCCGCAGTTCGCCATCGGACCGTCGTTCTAGGAGCGCATCATGAC
>JBKJXJ010000055.1:0-3258 GCA_046716125.1 Candidatus Eiseniibacteriota bacterium | reverse complement strand
GGCAGGGCTGGCACATGGTCGAGGTCTTGGTCATCGTGACGAGCTCGTTTTCCTCGTACGCATTGCCCGTGCGGCCGTTGAGAACGATGTTCTGGGTCCAGCGACCCGTCATTGCGTCGGGCTCACTGAGGTTCGTCTCCCACCCGACTTGCAGCGTCCCCCAGGTCTCGCCGTCCCAGTCCGTTATGCTAGCGGTCCCATGAAGAATTAACCCTCCGTCAGCGGTCACGACCCCCGTGATGTCCTCCCTGATGCCCAACTCTTCCAGGAAGACCGTTCCATTGATCTCACTCTGATTACTGCCGGTCTGAGAGAGCGTCAGACTAATGGGACCGACGCTCCCCACGCGGCCTTGACACCACCTCAACTCCCCCGAGTGGTCGCACGCTTTGACGACGTAACGGCCGTCCCAATTCCCCCCGTAATTGTTGACCACCTGCACGGTCTTCGTTGCGCTGCGGCCCTCGTAAGAGGCTGTCAGCGTCGTCGACCCATGGGCTCGGCCGTCAAGGCGACCGCCGTCCACACCGGCCACGGCCGGATTGCTGCTAGTCCACATCGGCGCCACCGTTCGCGTGGTGCCATCGGACAAAGTGGCCGTGGCCGCGTAAATATAGGAGAACCCCGTCAGAAACGTATCGACCCCGCTGATGGCCAGGCTCGTGACGGCCGGGGCCGCGGGCCCGCTGGGCGAGGCGGGATGAGTCTTGTCGTTACATCCAGTGACCAACGCGACGAATACGACGACAGAGGCGAGTCTGGCAGGATGCATCCTACCCCCGGGTGTCAGCGAGCTTGAATGCTCATCAACCAAGCGAACTCCCCGCACATTTAGTCTGACCAGCCTTCAGTTCCAGTAAACGTGGCACCCTCAACCTCGAGCGCAGGTCCGAACTTGCACAATGACCTCGGTCGGTCTCCACACCACTCTCGAAAGATGCCTGCGGCAGCCCCGAAGGTGAGCGAAGGCGGGAACATTCTAGACGAGGTTGGGCTTCTCGGGCTCGATTCGAACCCGGCTTCTCCAGGCTTCGGCGCGCCGGGCCAAGCAATTCTCCGGTTAGCAACGTGGTGCAGTTTTTCCCGAACGTGGCCTTAGTGGCTACAATCGTCACGTGCTTCTCCGCACCGATCGTGCCGTGCGCGCCTGCTACAGGACCGACGGCGGCCAGATCGTCTACGGTCTCCCGGACTCGGTGGTCCATGCCCGCTCCCCCCACGATGTCGCCGGCGTGCTCCGAATCGCGCAGCGCGACCGCATTCCCGTCACCTGCCGTGGCGGCGGGCTGACGACCGAGGGCGAGTCCGTCGCGGCCAGGGGGATCCTCCTCGATCTGAAAGGCATGAACCGGCTCCTCGACTGCGATGGTGAAACTGCGTGGGTCGAGGCAGGCATGACCTGGCATCAGGTCGCGGAAGCGCTGCGTCCGTGCGGGCTCGACTACACGAGCGCACCGCTCAACATGCTCTCGACGGTGGGGGGTACGCTCGGCGTCGGCGGCATCGACGTCAACTCCCCGCGCCACGGCTGTTCGGCAGACCAGGCTGTCGAACTGGAGGTTGTGACGCCGACCGGCGACATCGTCCTCGTGAAGGAAGGCGACGGGTATCTGGAGCGTGTGCTTTTTGGCTATGGCCAGTTCGGCGTCATCACCAAGGCGCGGATCAAGGTGCGCCCGTACCGCCCGATGACCGTGCGCCACTTCCTCTACACGGACGTCGGCGTCGCGCTCGCGGACATGATGCATCTTGTCGAGCAGGACGCCGTGGACGCCGTGGCCATCCTCACAGTGCGTGACGACGTCATCGCGCTCATCCTCGGCTTCGAAAAAGAACCCAGGGACTTCCCGCTCCGAAACACGCCTGAGCCCCTCATTTTCGCGAAGATGGCCTCGCGCTACGGGCTGCGTCCGTGGCGGTGGGGCGAGCTCGGCTTCCTGATGCGGCGCAAGGCGGACCTCCTGCCGGCGCTGCAGGATCCGCTGTTCGTGCGCGACGGCCTCCTTCACGACCGAACGGTGGTCTTCAGCCGCCTGATCTGGCGCTTCTGGGGCGAGCGGCAGCTGGTCATTCCCGATCTTGCGATCACGAAATCGAACGTCGAGACCGCAGCCCGGCGCGGCATCGACGTCTGCAAGAAGTACTTCCCTTTCTTCACGCTGTATGCCGTCATGGTCCGCAAGTTCGGAAACCGCCCGCGCTACGAGATGAGCGCGATCCCGGCGACCGGCGACGACCACGTCTGCGGGATCGAGTTTTCGCCGCTGCTCGAGGGCGTGAGGTACTCGCGCGATCATTGCCAGCGGTTCAAGAACGCGATCTACGATATCGGCCTCGATCTCGGCGGCAGCTACTACCGCTTCGGCGGCGTCATGAAGCCGTACCTCCGCCGCATGTTCGGCGACGAGATGGTGGACCGTCACCGCGCGATGAAGCAGGAGCTCGACCCGGGGTTCATCCTCAACCGTGATGTCGTCTTCGATCCTCCGCGGGCCCGATGACCGGAATGACGAGCGACCTCAACTTCGGCGACTGCATCGGCTGCGGCCTGTGCATCCTCGGGTGTCCGGCGTACGAGGAGACGAGGTTCGACCCGCTCACCGCTCGAGGGCGCAACAAGGCGCTTCAGTCGGGCCTCGCCGCCGAGGACATGGTCGAGTCGATCTGGGCCTGCACCCTCTGCGGCTATTGCGACGCGATCTGTCCGAGCGACGTCCACAACATCAAGATCGTCCTGAACCTCCGGCGCGAGATCGCCTCTCGACTGGGCGAATCGCCTCGCTCGCGGCAGGCGGAAGGCGTGATCGGAACCGAGCCTGTCGCCGCGTCGCGGGCGCTCGTGCTCGGGTGCACGATCCGCGATCGCGCTGCGCACCTCATCCCCTCGATCGAAACGTTCCTGCGGCGCATCGGCCGTCCGTCGGGGCCCGCAGACGCCGGCTGCTGCGGCTCGCTCGAGGTGGAGGCCGGCCGTGCGATGCCGGCACGCGTGACGGCTGGAGTCGTCGCCGATCCGGTGTGCCTCGAACAGTACGACGCCGAATTCCTCGGTCTGCTGGCCATGCAGCACCTCGATCTCTTCGAGCTGAAGCCGCCCTTCTACTACTACGCGTCCCACCGGATCGTGAATCGCGACCACGCCCGCGCGTATCCGCTCTACGATGCGCTCCGCCGCCGCTTTGGCTGCGACATGAACGTCGATCTGAACCGTCTCGCACGCTCGACATCCGCCGCTTCGGTTCAGTGACTGTCGGGGCG
>JBKJXJ010000054.1:0-19538 GCA_046716125.1 Candidatus Eiseniibacteriota bacterium | reverse complement strand
GCTCACCGGTGTCCGCGTGGACTCGTTCAAGCGCAAGAGCGATTGCGTCAAGGACTGCAAGAATAAGTATAAAGACGATCGCAAGACCGAGAACCAGCTGCACGGCTCGAACATGGGTGCATGTGCCGGCAACTCGTCGTGCCGTGCCGCGGAGAATGCACGTCATTCCGCGGCGCTCCAGGCGATCGAGGCGGCCTATGTCGCCTGCCAGAACTCCTGCCACAATCAGGGAGGCGGCACGGTAGGCGACTGACCCCACCCGGGGGGGGCCCGGGTGCCACCTCGGGTCCGGTACGTGTGGCGAAGGGGGCGGGTTTACCTGCGCCGCCTTCGCGCTTTAGGCTCCCCCCCAAGGCCACGGATTTACAGGGTTGTGATCTCGGGGGAGCGACATGACCGAGCTGATTCGCGTGGTCGCGCACTACACGGACGGGAAGCTGCTCAAGGGGACGACGCAGGACTTCTTCCCGAACCGTCCCCGCTTCCACCTGCAGCCGGTCGACGGAGGCGCGGCGGTCGAGGTGCGCTGCCGGGCGCTCAAGGCGCTGTTCTTCGTCAAGGAGTTCGCGGGGAACGCCAACCGGCGCGACCTGCGCGGCTTCCTGAACAGCCCCGGCGAGACCGCTCAGGGCAAGAAGATCGCGGTGCGCTTCAAGGACGGCGAACTCCTCTGCGGCTACTCCCTCTCCTACCTTCCCGATCGCGAGGGGTTCTTCGTATTCCCCTCGGACAGCGCCAGCAACAACCTGAGGATCTACGTCATCATCGCCGCGACCGCCGAGGTGAAGGCCGGTCCGGCGGCCGACGCCCTGGCGCAAGTGGTCCTCGGCGCAGGCCGGGGCTGATCAGCCCCCCCAGGCGGAGCGGGCGTACGGCGGCAAGGGCCTTGCGTCGGCGACGGCTGCCCGGATAAGGTGTGGTGCTTCCGGGTACCCGTCCGGGTCACCCGTCGACCGTACCGAATCGAGGGGACTCCATGACTTCGTTCAAGCATCGGCTGCGCCGGAAGAAGGCGCGCACCGGCACCCGCAAGAAAGCGTTGAAGCTGAAGCTGGCGAAGAAGCCCCGCCGCCGCTAGGTCCTGGGAGGACCTAGGTCAGTTCCAGGTACTTGAGGTCGAGGGGCCCGAACAATCCCCCGCCCTGCCCGCCGAAGAGTTCCGGCCCGCGTCGTAGTTGTTCCGCGGCGACGTCGACCACGGGCAATCCGAGCTCCTCCACCGCTGCCAGGCGCGTGGTCGTGGGCAGGGTGTAGCGCTCGCTCCCCAGGTAGTCCTCGAACTCGTCGAGCGTCCAGGCGTAGAGTGCGTCCACGTCCCAGACCAGTCGGACCTCCTTGCCCCGGTGCAGGTCGGGCGGGTCGTCCGGACCGGCGGGGCGCAGGATGCCGACGGCGCAGCAGTCGCACCCGAACCAGAACTCGGGCTCGCGGGCGAGCTTCAGGTTCTGGGTGACCCGGGCCTCCGTCGGGGCGTCCTTCCATACGTTCCCGAGCAGCTCAGAGAGCGCGAACTGGAAGCGGAGCAGCGCCAGCGGGTCATCGTTCGCCGCCCCCCGGATGCCGGTTCCGAGCACACGCAGGTTGCGGATGGCCTCGAGCCTCACCCACGGCGAGCGCCGGTGGGCCAGCGCGGTCAGGTTCTTCATGCTGCCCTCGAGCCGCTCGCGCACCACCACCAGCAGCTCGCTGAACGTGCCGGCGTCCTTCTCGAGGAACTCGATCGTGCGACGCATGGCCTGGTTGAGGGGCAGGTGGGCCGCGCGCAGCGTCCCCCAGTCCTCAGTTAGGCGTTGTTTGGCGATGACATCCCAATCCGCCACGATCGTGAACCCCTTCCGGCCTGAGCCTTCGCGGCCGTGCCTCCTGCGGGCACGTCCGTCGCTCGCGAGTATAGCGAGCGCCGGTGGACTGGTCCACCCGCCCCAACGCCGCGGTCGGCGCCAGTGATGCTCCATGGGCGCGCCGTCGGCGGCGCGCGTTGAGCGCGGCGTCAGGCGGGCGGAGGATCCACGCGCACCGGAACCCCCGCGAGGCTCGATGCCCGGGCCGCGTCGAGCGCCGACTGGACCGCGACGGCGTCGCTGAAGTCGGGCTCCATGGCCGCCTGCCCGGTGATCGCGCGATGGAGCCGATCGACCACGACACCGAACGGCGCGACCAGCGCCGGCTCCCCCGCGCGCGGCTGGAGCGCGAACTCGGCGGGGATCTCCAGCTCGCGGGGCTCCTCCCCCGCGACCAGCCGCCACAGGCGGTAGCCGGTCTCGTCCCAGCGCAGGGTCGCGTCGCAGCCGTGGATCTCGAACCGCTCGAAGCGGTAGGGCGCGCTCGCGTAGAGGTCGAACATGGCGGTGGCTCCCGAGGCGAACGTGTAGTGCACCGTGCACGCGTCGTCGGCCGTGGCGAGACGCTGGGCGGCGGGGTCGTTCGCCGGCCCCCGGCGCGGCTGATCCACGCGCACCGAAGCCCAGGCGAGGATCGGCTCGCCGAAGAACAGACGGAAGCAATCGGTGTGGTGCGAGCCGAGCGCTCCCAGGATGCCGCCGCCGCGCCGCGCATCCGAGAGCCAGGTCCAGGGCCGGCTCTCCGGCCGCCACCAGATGGGGTAGCGGCCGAGGATCTCGCCGCGTCGCGGAACGCCGATCTCCCCGCGCCTGACCAGGGACAGCGCGTAGGCGCGCGCCGGGAAGAACCGGAACTCGTGGTTGATCGCCGCGACCCGGCCGGCGTGCCGGGCCGCGTCGCGCATCTCCGCCGCCTGGAAGCGATGCAGCGCCGTCGGCTTCTCGCACAGTGTGTGGCACCCGGCTTCGATCGCCGCGAGCATCATCGGCCGGTGCAGATCGGGTGGCGACGCGATGCTAACGACGTCGGGGCGGACCTCCTCGAGCATCCGGCGCCAGTCGCCGAAGGCGCCGGCGATCCCGAGCGGATCGGCGATCCGCCGTGTCTTGCCCTCATCCGAGCCCGCGATCGCCGCCAGTTCGAACCCCGCATGGCGCTTGAACGCGACCGCCTGGACGGTGCAACCGAACCCGGTGCCGATGATGGCGAGTCGCGCTGGCTTCATGCGTGGGATGCTCCGGAAGGCGGGCCGGGATGAGGATCCAGAACCGCGAGCGAGGGTGCTGGCGGCGCCGCGCGATGTCAATCCGCCGGTGTGCTAGGTTGCGCACATCGGACTCCCATCCGTCCGGGCGGGCTCCGCCCGCACGCCCTACCACTCCGGCGAGGCCTTCATGCGCGACCCCCGCGGCGCCCAACTGGCAAACGTCATCGTCCGCCACTCCACCCGGCTCCAGCCCGGCGAGGCGGTCCTGATCGAGTCGTACGACCTTGCGGACGGGCTGGTGCTCGATCTGGTCGAGGCCGTCCAGGCGGCCGGCGCGTTGCCGCTCGTCCACCTGCGCAGCAATGCGGTCATCCGCAGCTCGCTCGTGCGTGCGACCGAGGCCCAACTCACCCTGCAGGGAGCGGTCGAGCGGTTCCAGATGGAACAGGTCCAGGCGTACGTGGGACTTCGGGCGGCAACCAACGCGGCGGAACTGGCCGACGTCCCGGCGGACCGCATGGATCTCTACCAGCGCCTGGTCTCCCATCCCGTCCACCTGGAGCGCCGCGTCAACCATACGAAGTGGGTGGTGCTGCGTTACCCGAACCCGGCGATGGCCCAGCTCGCCAACATGAGCACCGAACAGTTCGAGGACTTCTATTTCCGCGTCTGTACGATGGACTACGCGCGGATGGCCGCGGCCATGGAGCCGCTCAAGCAGCGGATGGAGCGGACCGATCGCGTCCACATCAAGGGCCCGGGCACCGATCTCCACTTCAGCATCAAGGCCATCCCGGCGGTGATGTGCGAGGGCCGGCGGAACCTGCCCGATGGCGAGTGCTACACGGCGCCGGTCCGGGACTCGGTCCGGGGGACCATCGCCTACAACACGCCGTCGCTCTATCTCGGGACCAGCTACGAGGGGATCCGCTTCACCTTCGAGGGCGGGAAGATCGTGAAGGCCGAAGGGCACCCTCTGGATCGCCTGGAGCGTATCTTGGACAGCGACGCGGGCTCCCGGTTCATCGGCGAGTTCTCGCTCGGATTCAATCCCTGGATCACGCGCCCCATGAAGGACACGCTGTTCGACGAGAAGATCGCGGGATCCCTCCACTTCACCCCGGGTCAGGCGTACACCAGCGCCGACAACGGCAACCGCTCCAAGGTGCACTGGGACCTGGTGCTCATCCAGACGCCGGAGTACGGGGGGGGCGAGATCACGTTCGACGGCGAGCTGGTGCGCAAGGATGGGCGGTTCGTCGTGCCGGATCTCGAGGGGCTTAATCCCGAAAAGCTGACGTAGTCTCGGCGCTCGGGAGCCGCATGCTCGGCGGCGCCCAGCCGCATGCTCGGCGGGGGTCGGGGTTCGCCCTCCTTGCGGGGTCCCCATAAATGGCCCCACTTCGTCGGGCGACCCCGACCCCCGCCTCGGGATGGTGCCGGGCGAGGGTTCCTTATCAGGGCCTTCCCTACCTTCGGATGAAAACCCGAACGGCGATCTGTCGCTTTGCCTGCGCCTCGATCTCGCGCGTGATCTCGCGGGTGTCGGCTTCGAGCCAGGCGACGGTGGCGGAGTCGGGCCAGCCGCCGTAGGCGGCCCGGCCGGGATCGATCACGAACGCCGTGATGGTGCTGTCGTGCGCGATCACTTCGTGTCGCTCGCGTGTCCAAGGTTCGAGCGGCGTTCCCCAGTAGAGTCCCGCCCGGAACAGGTGGTAGGCGAAGGCCGGGGCCTCCGGGGCGACGAACGCGGGGCGCGAGGGTTCGCCGGCGACGAGGTGCGGCGCGAGACTCGCGGCGACCGCGCGGTAGCCCGGATCGTGGTACCGGACCGGCAGGCGGCGCGACTGCCGCGCGAGCCCTCCCCCTAAGGCGAACACGCACAGCCCGATCGCGAGCGCGCGCGACCAAGCGGGTCGGGCGCCGGCAAGGACCAGTGCGGCGCCCGTGGCCAGCCAGGCGCCGGCCCACGCGGCGAGCGGCGGGGGCTCGGCCCCCAGCGCCCGGGCCAGAGGCGGCAGGGTGGCCAGGGCGAGGACGATCGTGACGGCCCCGGGGCGGGCGGTCCGGGTCGCGATCGCTGCCGCTCCGACGCCGGCGGCGATCACCCAGGCGGGCAGCAGCGCATAAAGGTAGACCGCCGACTTGACGGTGAAGACCGAGAGCGCGAGGAACGCGCCACACCCCGCGATGACCGACAGCGCGGCCGGCTCCCGCCAATGTTGTCGCAGGCGGTCCAGCCCGAGCGCGGCAAGCGGGAGGATCAGCACCAGCGCGTGCGCGAGCAGCAGCGCGTAGTAGGACGGCGGCCGCGCGAAGACGCTGGCCGTGTCCCCGACGCGCTCGACCAGCATCCGCCGCCAGTAGACGTCCAGCCAGTGCCCGAGGTGGTCGGGCTCGACGAGCGCCACCGCCACGAGATGCAGCGCCCCGACCAGGGCCGCCGCACCCAGCAGCACGGCCGGCCCGCGCAACGCACCGCGCCCCGAAGCCCACGACGCCGCGAGCGCGGGCAGGACGAACACGCCGGCGAGCCAGAGCTTGCACTGGAACGCGAGGCCGAGCAGCGCTCCGGCCGCGAGCGAACGCAGGACCGTGGGCGGGCCGCCGGTGACGACCACGAGCGCTCCGATCCCCGCCGCGGCCATCGGGATGTCGCTCATCGCCGACCGCGACGCGTCGCCGAACCAGGGCAGCGTCATGAGCAGCCCGGCGGCGGCCGGCCCGATCCACGGCGCCCGGGCGGCCCCGGCCTCCCCTGAGGCCCCGACCGTGGCGGCCGCCCGTTCGGCCAGCACCCCGACACCGAGGGCGATGAGCACGGCGAGCGCCACGGAGGGCCAGCGGAGGGCGGTCTCGGTCGGCCCCCCCGCGGCGATCGCAAGCGCGAGCAGTCCGGGATAGAGAGGAGGCTTGTCCCCCGGCGACCCGAGCGGCACGAGTGAGGGGCTGAGCCACTGCCCGCGGTCGGCCAGCATGTTGCGGGCGAGTGTGCCGTAGTACCCCTCGTCTCCACCGACGAGGTCGTTGGCGCCCAGCGGCGACCAGGCGAGCCACAGCGCCGCCACACCCAGCACCACGAATGCGGTCGCTGCCCGGGCCCAACCGGCGGTGCCGGGCATGTCAGGGCGCGGAGAGCACCCGCACCGTGCGCTCGAATCCGGGGGCGGCGAGCCGCGCGAAGTAGACACCCGGGCGGGCCCGGGCGCCGCCCTGCTCGCGCCCGTCCCACGGGATCACCGTCGCGCCGGCGGGCAGCGTCCGGTCGGCGAGACCGCGCACGCGGCGACCCGCCAAATCGAAGATGTCGATCGTGACCCGGGCCGGCTCCGCCAGATCGACCAGGAGGGCCGTGGCGCCCAGGGGCGAACGCTGGACGGCCCGGAATCCGAACCCAGCCGGGCCCTGGGAGAGCTCGTCGAACGCGCGCGGCACGCGACGGATCTGGTCTCCCGGCAGCGACCCGTCGGACGGCAACCAGGGATCGGGCGAGATGCTGATCGGCGGCGAGACGGCCGTACGGTCGGTGAGTCGGACCACGATCTCGGCGGCGTGGCCCGACTCCTCGGGATCGGGCCATCCTTTGGCGACCCACCAGTAGTCGGTGGTCGGGCCGGTCACCGGGATGCTGTCGGGAAGCCCGAGCTGGGCGAGCGGAATCGGCTCCTCGCCGCCGCCGGCGTCCACCTCGAACGCCTCGAGCCGCACGTCGCGGTCGAGCCCGTTCACCGACTCGATCCGGAGACGCACCGCCTGGCCCTCGGTCACCTGCGGGACGTTCCAGGTCATGCGCTGGACGTGGAAGAGGTCGGGTTGCTCGAGGAAGAACTGCCAGCTTGGGCCCCAGTGGATCTCGCGCGTGTCCATGCGGTCGTAGTTGATGAAGCTGAAGTACTCGTGGGTCCCGTCCACGAAGTACTCCGAGGCGAACCACTCGGCGGTATTGAGTCCGACCATCGACGAAAGCGTCCCGCGATAGGTCCAGCTCGAGGCCGGTCCGGTCGGATCGGGGCCGGTCGCGAGCCGCAGCGGCTGCGCCCCGTTCCCTGTGAACACGAGGTAGTAGAGGTCGCCGTGCTTGAAGACGTGGGGGGACTCGACCACCGAGGTGCCGGAGAAGGAGCTGTGGGTGATCCACAACGGTTCCCGGTTCGTCCACTGCGTGAGATCCCCATCGGAGGACGCCATGCCGACGACGTAGTTGTCGGGGGAACTGGAGGGCCGCGCCGTGTAATACATCAGCCACCCTGGGCCGGCGCCATCCGGCATCACGAACGCGTCCCGGAACTCTCCCCCCGTGAACTGGAGTGGATCGCAGAAGGTCCAGCGCACCTCGGCGCACGACAGCAGGGGCTCGTCCAGCCGGTTCCAGGTCATGAGGTCGGTCGAGGTCGCCAGCCCGATGCGCTGGTAGGCCGCGTAGGCGCCCGGCTTATTCGTCACGCCGGTGTAGAACATGTAGTAGACGCCGTCGATCTCCCGGATGTCGGGGGCCCACACCTTGGAGTTGTCCCAGTGGCTGGGGCGCACCGGCAGCACGGCGGGCAGCTGCGTCCAGAGATAGAGGTCCCGGGAGATCGCGTGTCCGAAGTCCCGCTCGGTCGAGTCATAGGGGACCGAGGTGTCGCGCCGGATGTAGAAGCAGTGAAACCACCCGTCGCGCTTGACGATGCTGAAGTCCTTCGCCCGGTACGGCGAGGGCGGCACCATCCAGGCGCTCTCGGCCGGGCCCGCGAGAGAGAGGAGCGCGAGGAGCAGACCCACCACGACCCGGAGGTCGCGAGGGCGGCCGAGGACGACGGGATGCGCGATCGGCCCGGGGGGGCGTGGAGTGTGCCCCCAGGAGTGATGGGGTCGCAGCAGGGCGTTCCTTTCCAGAGGCAGTCTGGGCCGCGGAGCCGGGAGGACGGAGAGCGGATTGCGCATCGAGCAGCCGTAACGATTATGGTGGGGCGCGCAGGGGGCGTCAATCCGGGGAGCAGGGCATGATCCAGCTGCAGGACATCCGATACGCCGTGGGGCAGCGCATCCTGTTCGAGGACGTCAACTGGGTCATCGCGCCCGGCAGCCGGTGCGCCCTGGTGGGCCCCAACGGGGGCGGCAAGACCACCCTGATCAAGGTCGCCCTGGGCGAGATCACGCCCGAGGCCGGGGCCCGCGTGCTGTCGCGGGGCAGCCGCCTCGGGTACCTGCCCCAGGAGGCCGCCGAGCGCTTCGAGGGCACCGTCCTCGACCGGGCCCTGGAGGCCCACCGGCACGTCCGGGCGATGCGCGAGGAGTTGGACGCCCTTCACCAGGAGCTGGCCGGCATCGCCCACGACGACCCCGCCCTCGAGGCGTTGCTGGAGCGCTCGGGCGAGCTGCAGCACCACCTCGACCTCCATGATGAGCACGCGATCGAGCCCGAGGCGCGGCGGGTGCTCTCGGGCCTCGGCTTCTCCCGCACCGACCAGGACCGCCGGCTGGCCGAGTTCTCGGGCGGATGGCGGATGCGCGCCGCCCTCGCCGCCCTGCTGCTGACCGACCCCACCCTCCTGTTCCTCGACGAGCCGACCAACCACCTGGACCTCCCCGCCATGGAATGGCTCGAGGACTATCTCAAGGACTTTCACGGGGGCCTGGTCGTCGTCTCGCACGATCGCGTGTTCCTCGACCGGGTGGCGACCGAGATCCGCGAGCTCGAGGGCGGGCGCCTGACCGCCTACCCGATGGCTTTCACGCGCTACCTCGAAGAGAAGGAATCGCGGCGCGAGCAGCTCGAGGCGCGGAACGCCCAGCTCGACCAGAAGATCGCCCAGCTCTCGAAGTTCGTCGATCGGTTCGGCGCCAAGAACACCAAGGCCGCCCAGGCGCAGAGCAAACGCAAGCAGATCGCCCGGCTGCGCGAGGAGCGGGTGATCATCCCGCGGATCGCGCGCGGCATCCGTTTCAACTTCCCCGCTCCCCCGCATGCCGGGCGGTCGCTGGTGCGGCTCGCCGACGTCTCGTTCGGATACGACACCCGCGAGGTGTTCTCGCGCGCCGGCGTCGAGATCGGGCGGGGCGACAAGGTCGCGATCGTGGGCGCCAACGGCGCCGGCAAGACCACCCTGCTGCGCGTGCTGGCCGGCCAGCTCGCGCCCCGCTCGGGGGCGCGCGAGGAGTACCCGCTCACGCGCTCCTCCTACTTCGCCCAGCACGCGGCGGAGACGCTCGATCCCGGTCTCACCGTGCTCGCCGCGCTGGAAGACGTGGCGAGCGCGGAGTGGCGCCCGCGACTGCGCGGCCTGCTGGGCAGCTTCCTGTTCAGCGGCGACGACGTGTTCAAGCTCTGCCGCGTGCTTTCCGGCGGCGAACGCCAGCGCGTGGCGCTCGCGCGCATCCTGCTCGAGCCCGCGAACCTGCTCCTCCTCGACGAGCCCACCCACCACCTGGACCTGGTCGGCAAGGAGGTGCTCGAGGACGCGCTCGACCAGTATCCCGGTGCGGTCGTCGTCGTGACCCATGACCGCTCGCTCATGGCACGGCTCGCGACCCGCGTCCTCGAGGTGAACGACGGGCGAGTGGTCCTGTACCCCGGAGGATACGACGACTACGAAGCCGCCCGCCTGGGGCAGGTCGCCGCCACGGCCCCGACGATGAAGCCGGTCGCGAAACCGTCCGGCGCGTCGCCTCCACGCGCGAAGTCCGAGGCGAATGCCCGGCCGCCGGGCGGTGCGTCCGCGCGCACCGACGGTCGCCGCGAGCGGGCCGACCGGCAGAAGAAGGAGCGCGATCAGGCGCGCATCGAAAAGGATATCGAAACGCGTGAGGCGCGCGTACGCCTGCTCGAACAGCAGCTCAGCGACCCCGAGGTCTACCACGACGGCCAGCGCGCCAAGGAGCTGGTCGGCGAGTACGAGCGGGTCCGCGCCGAGCTCGACTCCCTCTGGCAGCGGATCGGCGAGAACTAGGCCCCGTCCAGGTCCCGTCGTTGACGCTTCGGGCGCCCGGCCGCTATGGTCCCGCTCCATGGCCGACGTGACGCTTCGTACCTACATCTTCCTCGACAGCCTGCAGCCCCAGCTCGCCTCGTTCATCGGCACCACGGCGCGCGGGTTCCTCCCGGTCGCCGGCGATGCCTCGATGTTCATCGAGACCGCCCCCGGGCTGATCATCAACCGCATCATGGACGTGGCGCTCAAGGCGACCCAGGCGACCCCCGCCATCATGGTGGTCGAGCGGGCGTTCGGGCTGCTCGAGTTCCACCACCGCGACAAGGGCCAGGTGCTGGACGGCGGCCAGGCCGTGCTGGGCTATCTCGGCATCAGCGACCGCGACCGGGTCATGCCCCGGGTGGTCTCGGACCAGGTCATCCGCGGGGTCGAGCCCTATCACGCGCAGGTCATCAACAAGATGCGCTACGGCGACATGCTGATCGCGGGCGAATCACTGCTCATCCTGGAGACCGAGCCCGCCGGTTACATCTCGTTCGCGGCCAACGAGGCGCTCAAGGCGGCGCACGTCAAGCTGATCGACGCGACGCTGTTCGGCGCGTACGGGCGTCTCTACCTCTCGGGCCCCGAGGCCCAGATCGACGCGGCGCGCGACGCGGCGCTGCGGGGACTGTCCACGATCAAGGGACGGGACGCCGGCAAGAGCGAGGCACGGTAGGCAGCTTGTGCCCCCGCATCAGGCCATGAATCGCTCGCGGGAGTGCCATTCGAGTGCCTCGCGATCCGGCCAATCCGCCTCGTCCTCCGGCAGACGGATGCGACCGACTCGGGCGGCCAGCTCATAGTAGGTGCGGCCGTTATCCCACAGCGCCTTGAGCCGCGGACTCACCAGGAACCGGTGATCGGGCGTCACGGTGACGAAACCCTTCTCGAACAGTCGGTGAACGTCCGTCCGGAGCAGAAGGCCATTGGGTATCTCATATGTACGGTCCTTGGCGTAGGGCCAGATGTGCGCGGCGTCGAGCACAGGCTCGGAGTGTTCCCCCGTCACCGCACAAGCCTGCCCATAGGCATCGAGCAGCGCCATCCGGAATGGGCCCTGCCCCCTTCTCGGAATGACCGCGCGGGCCATGGTGTCGGCGCTGTCAGCGGCGATCGGCACGCGGGGTCGCGATGGCACTCGCTCGAATCGTCGCGCCAGCGCCAGGCACTGCCGCCATACCTGGTCGTTTTCTTCACTCATCAGATCGACCTGCATGCCCCTTACCCTACCCTGAGGGCTCCAAGAGCCTGGGACCGGTATCCAGGACCCTCGAGGGAAGAAGACAGGAACCTGGACCATGATGCAGCCAATTCGGTATGAGCCTGATGGATCGTGAGACTGGATACGCCGATACTTTTCGATCCTTCGAACCATCGTCTCGAAATCCGGAGCGCCGTTGGCCGGACCGAACGCATCCCAAGCAGTCTGGGCCGTAGCTTCCGGGTGCCGATCGAGAAACCCGAAACCACCGATGTGATTGAGCGGCGCTTTGAGTTTGAAGAAGAAGGGCGCTCCTCGCTCAAGGCGCCCGATCGAACTCCTGCCGTTCGGCTGCCAATAGTTCACCTCCGCGTACTCGCCCGTGCCGGAGAGGAACTCGAACCAGCTCTGGTCAGTGGGATACCAATAGCCTTTCATCCTCCGCTCCTCAGAACAGCTCGCGCTGCGCCCACTTATCCTTCCACTCCACCGCCACGAGACCCAGCCGGCGCTTCATCTCGTTGGCGGAGGCCGGCGAGTGGCCGGCCCAGTGGTTGTTGAAGTAGCCGAACACCTCGCGCACCTGCGGGAACACGCGCGTGAGGTCCCGCTCCCAGGCGGCGAATGAGTCGCTTCGATCGATCTGCACCCGGTCGTACCGTTCGATCGCCCGCCGGTCCCCGAGCCAGCGCAGGTAGAGGAAGTCCGTGGTGACCTCGGTGACGCGGGGCAGGTCGCGCCACTCGGTCCACGCGATCGCGGCTCGGCGCGACCGCAGCAGGGCGTAGGTCTCCTCGCGGTGCCACGAGCGATGGCGGAACTCGACCGCGAGGCGCACCCCGGCGGGCGCCGCGGCGAGGAACCGCTCGAGCAGTCCGACGGTGCCCTCGTCGCGCTCGAACTCCGCGGGCAACTGCACCAGCAGCGGACCCATGCGCTCACCCAGCGGCTCGAGGGATCGGGCGAACGCCTGGAGTTGCTCGCCCATCCCCGCCAGGCGCGCGGTGTGGGTGATGGCCTGCGGAACCTTGGCCGCGAACCGAAAGCTTTCCGGCGTGTGGCGTGCCCACGAGCGCACGACACTCGCCCGCGGCGGATGATAAAACGTGGTGTCCAGCTCGACCGTGTCAAACACCTCCGCGTAGAACGGCAGGTAGTGCTCCTGCTTGCTTCCAGGCGGGAAGAACGTACCGACCCAGTCGGGGTAGGACCAGCCCTGGGTGCCGAGCCGGATGCTCGGGGCCTGCGTCATCGCCCGCCCCCGCCGCACGACGCCGCGCTCGAGCCCATGGTCACAACTCCCCGGCCGGCAGGCCCGCGCCCCGGCCCAGCAGATGACGGTCGAAGAACGCGATCGCGCGCGATTCGTAGAGGTCGCGATGGCGGAGCCATCCTTCGTTGTGGCCGATCCCGGGAATGATCCAGATCGGGTCCTTGCCGCCCGCCGCTTCCCAGAGCGCCCACGGATGGGCCATCGAGAGCCGGTCGTCGTCCTGCGCGTGGATGAAGAACACCGGCCGGTCGCGCAGCGCTCGCGAAGCGACCACGGCGTCGAGCGCCCCCGGATCGTGTGTGGTCATGACGCGTCCCAGGGTGCGACAAACCCAGGCGCCCGGGCGTCCCGGGATATGGGCCCAGCGCGAGCACGCGTCCATCAGGGCCTGCTCCCCGGTGGCGAAAGCGCAGTCCGCGATGACCGCGCGCACGTCGGACCGCTCGGCGGCGGCGATCAGGGCGATCGATCCGCCGAGGGACTCCCCCAACAGCCCGACCGGGATCGAGTGGAGCCCCGGCTGTGTACGGACCCAGGTGAGGGCCGCGCGGGCGTCCGATGTCTCGTGGAAACCGAGCGTAGTGGGCAGGCGTCGGCTCGCGCGCGACGAACGGAAGTCGAAGGCCAGCAATCCGTAACCGGCTTTGCCCAAGAAACCACCGTAACGCCATGCGCGGGTGTGGTCGCGCCCGAAGCCATGCAGGATCACGACCAGCGCGCCGTTTCGTGGGGCGACGTACCAGCCGTCGAGCGTATCCCGGTCGCCCACCGGGATGCGAACGCGGCGCGCGCGGGCGTCGAGATTCTCGGCCCCGGCCAGATCCACAGGTACGGGCGGATAGAACACGAGCCACGCCGACGCGCCGAGAAAGATGGCGATCGCCGAGACGAGGAGGACGAGGACGCCGCGCATGCGAAGGGGGCGCTAGCGCGGCGTGCGCAGTCCCTTCGGCCCCGTGTACTCCGACTGGGGCCGGATGAGGTGGTCCTCGGCGTGCTGTTCGATGACGTGCGCGCACCACCCGGCCACCCGCCCGCACGCGAACAGGGCGACGAACTGCGCGGGCTTGAGGCCCAGCGCCTGGAGCACCAGCGCCGTGAAGAACTCCACGTTGGTCCTGAGTCCGCGCCCCGGCTTGAGCTCGTCCAGCACGCGCAGCGCGCTCTGCTCGACCGACCGCGCGAGTTCGAAGAGCTCGCGGTCGTTCAGTTTCGCCCCGCTCATCTCCTCGGCGACCGCGGCCAGCACCTCGGCCCGCGGATCGCGCACCTTATAGACGCGGTGCCCGAATCCCATGATGCGCCGCCCGGCGGCGATCTCGCGACGCAGCCACGCCTCGGCGTTCGCGGCGGTGCCGATGTCCACCAGCATGTCGAGCACCGGCCCCGGCGCGCCTCCGTGGAGCGGACCCTTGAGCGCCCCGATCGCCCCGGTGACGGCGCTCACCATGTCGGAACGGGTGCTGGCAATGACGCGCCCGGCGAACGTGGAGGCGTTCATCCCATGGTCGATCACGGTCACCCAGTAGGTATCGAGGGCCCGGGCCGCGACCGGATCCGGCTCCTGGCCGTGGACCATGTAGAGAAAGTTGGCCGCGAGGCCCAGGGCCGCGCGGGGCGCGATCGGCGGCTCGCCGGCGGCGATCCGCGCGTGGGCGGCGACGATGGTCGGGAAGCGCGCGGTCAGCAGCTTCGCCGCACCCAGGTCGGCCGCCGGGGAGATGTCGTCGGGGTTCGGCAGATCGAGCGAGAGGGTCGCGCAGGCCATGCGCAGCACGTCGATCGGTGGCGCCTTGGCCGCGCCGCGGACAATGCTCAACGTCTCGGCCGGGAGCCGACGGAGCGTGGCCATCTCGGCCTGCATCATCGCCAGGTCCTCGCGAGCCGGGAGGTGCCCGCGCCAGAGCAGGTGGGCCGCCTCGTCGAAGCTCACGCGTCCGGCCAGTTCCTTCAACTCGTAGCCACCGATGATGAGCTCACCGGCCTGGCCGTCGACGTGGCTCAGCCGGGTCGCCGCGGCGACGACGCCGTCAAGCCCTCGGCGGGGAGGGGTGCCCGATGCGGACATGCGTTTCTCCTTTCAGGAGCGGCCGGCGAGATCCTCGACGAACGCGGCGACGCTCAAGCCCTGGCCGGTGGCCTGGCGCAGCGTGCCCCGCCAGTCGAGCGTCTTCCCACTGCGATAGAGCCGGTCGGTCAGATAGGCGCCGACCTCGGGACTGGTCACGAAGCGGCGACCTCCGTCGGCGCCGTCACCCAGCACCTGCGTCATGAGGTGCCGCTGGAGCTGGGACGCCATCATCTCGCCGAGCATGTAGTTGTGATAGTAGACCGGCGCCACGCTGAAGTGGACCTTGCTGGCCCAATCCGGCGCCCGGCGCGCGTCGGGGCGCCGCACCCACTGGTAGCGTTCGACCAGATCCCACCACAGCGTGTCGAGGTCCTGGTCGGGGTCGCGGTAGAGCGCCCGCTCCATGTGGCACATGACCAGTTCCCAGCGCGTCTGGACCAGGAGCTGCGCCCGCCCGGCCCGCCGGAGCGCCTCCTCCCCCGCGCGCGCCTCCGGTTCCGGCACCCCGGCGTAGGTCGTGAGCCACGCCGCGTTCTTGGACAACCGACCGAACAGCATCGCCGAGGCCTCGGTCGTCAGGATGTGCGCCGGGACGCGCAGCAGGTACGGCAGCGCGCGGTCGATCTGCTGGTCGTACACCGCGTGCCCGTACTCGTGCAGCATGGTCGCCATCCAGTACTCGCTGGGCTGGATGTTGCAGAGCACGCGGATGTCGGGGCCGCGGTCCATGGAGAGGCAGAACGCGTGCTGACTCTTCCCCGGCTTCTCGTAGAGGTCGGCGCGCGCGAGCAGGTCGCGGACATCGAACCCGACCGCGCCGAAGAACCGCTCGGTCATCCCCTCGAGCGACAGGTCCCGGAAATACCGGTCGAGATCCACCTCGGCGACCGGGGCCTCCTGAAAGAAGGGATCACCGTAGTGCCAGGGCCTCAGCTCGTCCCGGCCGACGCCGAAGCGCGTCGCGAGGCGCTGGTCGAGCCCGTGCTTGTACGCGTCGAACAGGGGCCGGGTGCCGGTGTCGAGATCGTCGAGCAGCGAGAAGAGCTCGGCCTCGTCGAGCTCGTCCAGCTCGAGCATCATCGAATAGTAGTTCCCGAACCCGAGGGTCGTCGCCGCCTCGTTGCGCAGTTTCACGAGCGCGCGGAGGTCGGCGACCACCTCGGCGCCCACCTGCTTCGAGGCCTCCCAGGCGCGCCGTCGCTCGAGACTGTCGTCGGAGTCACGCAGGACCTGCCGGATGTGGTTGTCGGTCACGCGCTCGCCCGCCAGTTCCGCGCGGAAGTTGTTGAACCGGCTCTCGAGCGACTTCTCGAGCTTGACCGTGCGCTCGATCAGGTCCGGGGGGATCTGGTGGGCGCGAAAATCGTTGAACAGGAGCTCAAGCTGCCGCCCGAGGTGTGGGTCCGGCACGCCGCCCGCGTCGCGCATGGCCTTGAGCTGGGCGTACGGCTCCGGGCGGGCGAACATCAGCCGGATCCGGGCATCCAGCGCCGCCCCCTCCTCCTCGTGCCGCTTCTCTCCCGTGACGCTCGCCAGCCAGATCGATTCGTTGTACCGGCGGTGCAACGGCTCGAGCTCGCTCACCAGCCGATCGATGAATGCCGCGAGCGCTGCCTGCCTCTCCGCGGCGCCTCCGGATATCTCCACCGACCCTCCCGACACGCTCGCGACACGGCCCGCACCGCACATGAAGCCGGGCAGTCTAGCACGAGCCCCCACGACCGGGGGAGGCGTCGCTGAAGGGCCGGAGGAAGAGACCTTGATCAGGGAGAGGGCTTCCCGGAAGTGACACGCGGGCCCGGGCGACGATTTCCAACGAGTCTCCGCGGTTGCGGAGCCGCGTGAGATGGGCACCGCAGGGGGTGTGCTCGAAGCCGGGCTAAGCCGCCGCCGCGTCCTCGGCCGAGTCCGCGGGATCGTCGTGCTGCACGCCGACGCCGTCCAGGCCCGAGTCGAACGCCGCCAGCGGAGCCCCCGCGCTTTCGCGCAACTGCACCGCCACCACCGATCCGCTGTTGATCAGGTGCACGGCGATCGGCGTGACGAGCGCCACGAAGTCGCCCTCGCGCTGGTTCATGAAATCCGACAGACGCTGGGTCTCGCGTTGCAGCGGCATCCAGATGCGTCCCTCGATGCTCGTCCCATCGTCGAGGACGACCTCGGCCTCCTCCTCGCGCCACGGCTGGAAGCCGCGCGCGAAGACGTCGCTCTGGATCACCTGGCGGCCGGTCGTCAGGCGCGACAGCCGTCGCTTGTTGATGAGCTGGATGCGTCCCTCATCCCCCACCGCGACCGGCAGGAAACGGGAACTCTCGTTGAGCTTCCCCAGCACGGTCTGGTGCCGGTTGCCGGCGGCGTCCAGATCCAGGAACACCCAGCCCTGGAGGCCCATGAGATGGCCCGACCAGAGCGTCACCGGGATCCGTCGCTTCGGGATGTAGTGATCCATCGAAAGTCCTCGCGATCGGGACCGGGCGACCGCCCGACCCGTGGATGGGAAAGCCCGGGGGACCGGCGCTCCATGCCGCGTACCCCGTCGCCTGCCGCGACCTCCCGGCCGCCGGCGCGAGCGTTCCCTAGCAAAGCCTCTGCCGCCACGCTCGTCCTCGCCCGGAACCGCTCCCGACGTGCCCAGACACGAGAACGGAGGCCATCCGGTGGGCGCGCCATCGCGGGCCATCCGGGCCACATTGCACGTTGCACGGCCGCGGTGAAGTCCATCCGTCGTCCTGCATGGGCGCGGACGGCGCGACATGGCCGGTCTGATAGACTCGGCGACGATGCTGCGCGCCCGATCCCTCCGCCATCCGCCGCGAACGGAAGCACCGCAGGCGGGCATCACGTGGCTCGCCATGTTCGCGGTGGCCCTCGCCCTGCGGGTGGCCTACGCATGGCTCGCGCACGGGCCCGACGCCACGCCCGGTTCGGACCCCGCCACGTACGATACGGTGGCCTGGAATCTCGCCCGCGGCATCGGATTCTCCCTCGACTCGGCCGCCGGGCCCTACCCGACCGCGTTCGTCCCGCCGCTCGTCCCGTGGGTCACGAGCCTGCTCTATCGCCTCGTCGGGCACCAGTACTTCGCCGCCGTGCTGCTCCAGTGCGTGGCCGGGGCGCTCGTGCCCCTGCTGCTCGCGGCACTCGGCGGCGCGCTCTTCGGCGGCACGGTCGGTCGCTGGAGCGGGTGGCTCGCGGCGATCCATCCGCTGCTGGTGTTCTTCTCGGGCCACCTGCTCACCGAGTCCATGTTCTGCGTCACCGTGCTGCTCGCCCTCCTGCTCAGCGTGGATTGGGTGCGCACGCCGCTCGCGGGCCGCGCCCTGGGCGCCGGGCTGGCGTGGGGTATCGCGGCGTTGACCCGGCCCACGGCCCTGATGCTGCCGCTGGTCCTCGCGCTCTGGGCCTGGGGTCCGCTCGGGCTGACGGTCGGAGGGCGCGGCCGGGTCCGGCAACTCGCCCTCCTGCTCCTGGGACTCGCGATCGTCGTCGGGCCGTGGACGCTGCGCAACGCGATCGCGCTAGGCGCCTTCGTGCCGGTGACCACCGGCGCCGGCGGTGCGCTCATGGTCGCCAACAACCCCGCCACCTGGGACGACCCATCGGCGCGCGGGGGCGCGAGCAGCGTCACCTATCAGGCCGCGCTCAAGGATGAGTTCCGCGGACTCGGAGAGGTCGAGTTGGACGCGCGCGCCCGGGCGAAGACCTGGGCGTTCATCCTCGGGCGCATGGAGGACTGGCCGGCCGTGGCACTGGCCAAGCTCGGTCGCTTCTGGAGACTCGGGGCCGAGGGTGGTGGCACCGGTGCCTGGCAGCGCCCCGGCTCGCCGCTCGAGCCCCTTCAACGTCTCGATCCGATGTTCCTGTGGTCGGTCGTCACCCTCCCGCTGGGGCTCTGGGGGGTGGTGCGGTCCATGCGGGGCGCCCGGCGCTGGTTCCAGTCGCTCCCGCTGCTGGTCATCGTCTACTTCACGATGATCGCCGTCATCTTCTTCGGCTCGCTCCGCATGCGGGTGCCGATCGAGCCGCTGGTCGTGATGTTCGTCGCGGTCGGTCTCGAGGGGTTGCGCCGCCCCCGCCCCCGCGGACTCTCTCTCGTGCCGGGCGGCCGGGATCCGTCGCGGAGCACCGCTAACGCGCGATGACGCTGACCACTCGGAATCGGAACGAATAGGTACGCGGACGCTCCTCGACCAGGAACGCCAGGTCGACCCCGAAGATCTTGTCCTCGTACTGCGTCGCCCGCTGGTCCTCCGGGAAGAGCGGCCGGTGCGTCTGCTGCTCGCCACCGGCCGGGTCGTACAGGTAGTCGAGCGGGAGCAGGTAGTCCCCGGTATAGCGCTGGAGCCCGGGGATCTGCGTGTCCGGTTGAGCCCTGAAGCGGTCGTCCCAGCGGGTCGAGCTGTGCGCCAGCTTCCCGGTACCCCCGTTGGGGTCGAGAAAGGTCGAGCGCTCCCAGACGATCCAGACCGGGCGGCCCTGGCGGTTCTCGATCTGGACGTGGAGCGCGTCGGGCGTCGGCTTGAAATAGAACGAGAGGTCCCGGTCCTGGTACGTGAAGAGGTCGCTGGACGGTTCGACCTGGCGAAAGCGATACCGGAACAGCGCGTCCGGAGATCCCGGGATCGCGCCCACCGAGTCGCTCGCCCCCACGACGACGTGGCTGAGGCCCTGGTCGGGGGCCGGCGGCGCCGGCACGGTCTCGGGCGACGGGCCGGGGCCGCAGCCCAGGGGCAGGACGATGAGCGCCGCAGTCACGGCGGCCCGCAGTGGGGTGGTCGAACGCACGACCTGACACTAGGCGGCCACGTACTCACCGTCAAGGGCACGCCCTTGGCCGCTTCGATCCGTCGCGACGACGCCCTGGGCCGAGCGCCCCCGCGAAATCGGGGCGGGGGGGGGGGTTGCGGCCCCCCCCCGGCCCCCACACCCCGCGACGACGGTCAGAAAGTGGGAATGTGCGGCCAAACGCATGCCACCAGGCGATCGGG
>JBKJXJ010000053.1:0-8721 GCA_046716125.1 Candidatus Eiseniibacteriota bacterium | reverse complement strand
CATCGAGTCCGTGTCCCACCTGTCCGATTCGACCCTCGAGCAGGAGCTGGAGCATCTCGCCGCCACCGATCGCGGCACCACCGTCCGCCTGCTCGTCCATATCGCCGAGTTCGACGTCCGCAAGCTCCATCTGAAGCACGGCTACGCCTCGATGTACGCCTATTGTGTCGGCCAGCTCAAGATGTCCGAGGACACCGCCTGCAAGCGCATCCGGGCGGCGCGCGCGGCCCAATCGAACGCCTGCTGGCCGAACGGTTCCCGAGGCCGGACGTGGCGACGCTGATCGTGCCTCTGAGCTCGGGCCCCGCGGTGGGGCCGGCCGAGGCTCCGGCCATGCAACTCGTGCCGCCGGTTGAGACTGCGGCCGAGTCCCCCGCGGTTCCGGGGGCCGTGACCCCGGCCGAGCTATCCGCCGCGCGGCGGATAGAAGCACAGATGCCGCGAGCGCCGGTGACGCCGCCGTCGCCCGGACGCTTCGCCCTGCTGACCCCGCTCCGCCAGGAGACCCACGACCAGCTGCCGGACGTCCAGGACCTCCTCGGGCATGAGGTTGCACCCGGCGACGTCGATGCGGCGCTCAACTTCGCGCTCCGGACGGCCAAGGAGAAGCTCCTGCAGCGCAAATGCGCTGCGACCGAGCAGCCGCGTGCCGGCAGCCGGCGTTCGAGCAGCGACGGACGACACATCCCTGCGAATGTCCAGCGGGCGGTGTGGGAACGCGATGGCGGCCAGTGCACGTTCACCAGCGACACGGGCCATCGTTGCGAGGAGCGTAAGGACGTGCAATACGACCACATCGACCCCTACGCCAAAGGCGGGAAGGCGACCGTGGGCGGAATCCGGCTGCTGTGCCGTGCGCACAACCAATTCGAGGCCGAGCGCGTGTTCGGCGCCGAGTTCATGCGCCACAAGCGGGACGCGGCCCGGCATCGCGCATCGGGCTAACGAGCGCGAAGGCGGGATCCCATCGAGCCCTAGCGCCAGCGGTCGCCGAGCAGGATCAGCAACCCGGCCATGACGTCGATGCCGTCCCAGAGGTTCTGGAGCCTCAGGTTCTCGTTCGCAGCGTGCTGGTTGTTGTCGTGATTGGCGATCGGCAGCACGATGACCGGCACGCCGAGCACGTTCCCGATCACGGCCACCGGGAGGCTGCCCCCCAGGGTCGGCGTGAGCAGGACCGGGCGCCCCAGCGACTGCTCCATGACCTGCGCCACCGCGCTCGGGAATGCTCCGTCGAGCGGCACCCGATAGGGTCCGTAGCCATCGTCCCACTGCAGGCGCACGATGCGATCGTGGGCGCGGCGCGTGGCGGAGTCCGGCGCGGCGGTGACGATGTGCCAGCCCTTCGCGCGCAGATGAGCTTCGATCGCCGACCGCACGCCGGCGGGCGTCTGGTCCGGCACCAGTCGGAAGTCGATCGAGGCGCGCGCCTCGGTAGGGATGGCGTTGACCGAGCTCTCCCCCACCCCGCCCGCGCGGACGCCGCGGAAGTTGATCGCCGGACGCATGATCCGCTCGCTCAACCGGGCGCCGCCGTCCTCGGTGCTGCCGAGCTGAAGATCGCCGCGAAGGGCGTCGTCCGGATCGGGCGTCGCGCGCAGCGCCGCACGTTCGGCCTCGGACACCGGACGCACGTTGCGTTCGAGACCGGTCACGAGGATGCGGCCATCGCCATCGCGCAGGCTCGCGAGCAGATCGTTCATCCGGGCGATCGGATTGGGCGCCCAGTTGCCGTAGTGGCCGCTGTGGAGCGCGCGCCGGGGACCGTAGACGGTGAGCTCGAGGCCCATCACGCCGCGCACGCCGAACACCAGTTGCGGGCGCCGGGACGGATGCATGGGACCGTCGCAGAAGATCCAGGCGTCGGCGGCCAGCGTCTTCCGGTGTCGCTCAAGCATCGACCTTAGATTTGGGGAGCCCGCCTCCTCCTCGCCCTCGAGGAATACCTTGAGGTTGACCGAAGGGCGCGCTCGATCCGCCGCGAGCCCATCGAGGGCGGCGAGCAGCGCCACGATCGGCGCCTTGTCGTCCCCCGCCGAGCGCGCGTACAGCCGCCACTCGGGGTCGAATGTCCCGCCCTTCGCGGGCCAGGGCACCTCGCGCCCACCCTGATCCAGCGGCCGGTCGCACAGCACCGGCTTCCATGGGTCGCTGGCCCAGTCCGCTTTCGCCACCGGCTGGCCGTCGTAGTGCGCGTAGAGCACCACCGTCCGCCGCGCCCCCGGCGCGCGCAGCTCGCCGTACACGGCCGGCGGGCTGCCGGGAAGCTCGAGCCTGCGGGCGCTCAACCCGCGCCGCTCGAGCATGGTCACCAGCAGGTCGGCATTCCGGCGTATGTTGAGCGAGTCCGACGCGAGATTCGGGATGCGCAGCAGGTCTGCGAACTCGCGCAGGATGGCGCCCTGGTGGCGGAGGCGATGCTCGCGCACCTTCGCGAGCAACCGGGCGTGGGAGGCCGCGGCGGCGCCGGAGCGTGACGCGCCGGCGGGCGCGACGCGCGCGATCGCCGTGCGGACGTGCGAGGGCTTGCCGCCTTCGGTCCAGGCGAGCACGACCTGGTTGCCGCTCCTGGCGAGCCGCGGGAACCCGCTCGACCGGGCGGTGCTGGTGCGCGCCACCGTCATCACGGAACCGGTCGTGCCATCGCCGGCGACCCGCCGCACCTGGAAGAGCGCTTCCTTCCCGCGACTCTCGAGCCAGCCCACCAGGGCATCACCCCCCTCGAGGAGCAGGATGTGAACGCGCCCGAGTGGCGCGCCCTCGTCCACCTCCACCGGCGCGCCGAAGTGCGCGCCGCGGTCGTCCGAGAACGCCACGCGTACGCGCGAGGTGTCGTTCGCTCCGGTGAACCATGCCACCGCCACGCGATCGCCCGACGCGGCCAGCGCCGGACCGTTGACCGGACACCCCGCGATCTTCCAGCCGTCCACGTGGAGCGGATACGGCTTGCTCCAGCGACCGCCTTCCATGCGAGTCAGCTGGATGTCGCGGATCTCGTCCGCGGTGCGGTCCCGGTAGGCCACCAGCGCCCCCCCTGGGATCGCGACGGCGGCGGTCTGACAACAGTCACACACCCGCCCATCCAGCTCCCGCTCGTCGGTCAGCGTGCCGTCGTCCGCCAGCACGGTCGTGCGCAACGTCATCTCGGCGCTGCCTTCGGGCACAGGGAGCATGTGCCCGGCGCTGTCCCGCACCGACTGCCTTCCATCGAGCCACACCGCGCGCGTCCCCCCGAGCGCCGGCATCAGGCTCACGAAGCCGTGCTCGGTCGGGGTGCCGTCGCGGTGCGGGACCCGAGGAGCGCTCCACGTCCTGCCCCCGTCCTTCGACCGGGTGAGGCGCACGTCGTAGGCGTAGGTGCCGGCGCCGGACTTCCAGAGGTAGTGGGCGACGAGGTGATCGCCGCCGCGCGGCAGGAGCGTCGGAAAGTCCGCCCAGTTGGCGAAGAATGAATCGCCCTGGGCGATGGTGAAGGGCGATGTCCATCGCGCGCCGGCGAGCCGGGCGCCGCGGAGCGCGTGGCCGCCCTTCGGACGCCGCTCGAGCCAGCTCATCCACACGACGCCATCGGGCGAGACCGCGAGGTGGGGCTCGGCGCTTCCGGCGGGCGTCGGCGAGGTGACGGACTTGAGGTCCATGAGCGGACCCGCCGGGAGCTGGCGTTCGGCCGCGCCAGCCGAGGAGACAATCAGCGCCAGGATGGCCGCCACGGCGAGCGGAAGATCGGTTCGTCGCATCGGCACCGAACCCTACCCGAACGGGTGGGTCCACGCCAGCCGCCCGCCGGGAACCGCGACTACTTCGGGCTCGGGCTCGTCGCGGCGCGCTTGCGGCCGAGGTCCGAGAGGCGGATGACGACCACCGACTCGCCGGTGTTGATGACCAGCTCGTCCTTCTCGTCGGTCTCGCTGACGATGATCGAACCGGGGCCGCGCACCTCGACCTCGGTGCCGCCGATCACGCCGGCGTAGCGGAGCCGGCGCGCGACGGGCGTCTTCACCCGCACGCGCTCGCGCGCCATCTCCTGGGCACGGCGGGAGTCCATCTCCTGGTTGAGGACCGCGAGCTCGCGGCGCAGCTGGTCCAAGTCCGACAGCTCGTTCAGGCGGACCAGCTGCTTGCGCAGGTCGCGAAGCTCCACACGTTCGTGCCGGTCGGGGCGTTCCGCGGCGCGGGCGACGACGTTCCGGACCGCGCCTTCGCGCACCACCGTCCACTTCACGGGCTGCCCGGGGCGGATGGAGCCGAAGCGCCGCCCGCCGGCCGGGGACAGGATCGAGAGGCCGTCGATCCGTGTGATGACGTCGCCGCGACGGAGCCCCGCGCGCGCCGCCGGACTGCCAAGGTCCACCGAGTACACCTTGGGATGGCTGCCGAACCGCCACACCGTCGCCGAGTCACCCGGGGCGGTTCGCGCATAGCATTCGCCGCACTCGAACCCGAAGCCGAACCAGCCGCGCGGCGTGACCTGCCCGGGCGGCTCGGTCAGCTCGAATCCCGCCTCCGGCGCCTCGGGCGCCTCGGCCGGCTCGGGCGTGGACGGGGTGCGGGGGGGGCGGGGCGCACGCGGAGCACGCGGGGCGCGAGGTGGCGTCTCGGCGGCAGCCGCGATCACCGCCGCGTGGGCGTCCTCGCATGCGAACGCCGCGCCGGCGCGCGTCAGCGGGGCGCCGAGCGAGAGCCCCAGGATCAGGGCGATCAGGATGGTCGTCGCGTTACGCATCATGGCTGTCCTTCTCCCTCCTTCGCGCGGGCTCAGTTCCACACCAGCCGCTTCATGCCGTCGGTGCTCGCGGGCGTCGCCTCGACCTTCGCGCGATCGAGACCCTTGAGGATCTGGGCCGACACCGGATCGTCGGGCGCCATCCGCACCATCTCGTTGGCAGCCTCGTGCAACACGTTCTGCGCGGCCTCGCGGGCACGCGCCACTTCCTGAGGATCGGATGAGGCGGACGCCTGCGCCAGTGCCCCGAGCGCGGAGAGATAGGCCGAGCCCGTGCGCTCCACGGCCGCCGACGCGTTGGCCGCGTCCTGCCGCTGGACCGCCAGCATGGCCTCGGCGGTATGACGCGCCCCCATCCACTGTCCGAGCGCGAGACCGCAGGCGAACAGCGCGATGCCCGCCGCCGCCGCCGCGGCGAACGGGAGACGTCCCCATTCCCAGGCCGGCCGGCGGGCCCGGCTCACGCCGATCAGGCCGCGCGTGCGCAGCGCCGACACCACGCGCTCCTCGAGCATGCGGCTCGGCATCGCCTCGCGCGGAAGCGACTCGAACGCCTCCCGCTCGGCCGCCGTCAGTTCGTGATCATCCCGGTCGTGCATGGCTCATCTCCTTGTGTCCGGCCAGCAGGGTGCGCGCCGCCCGCCGCGCCGCGAAGAGCTGGCTCTTCGAAGTGCCGACGGCGATCCCCAGTTGTCGTGCGATCTCCTCGTGCGTGAAACCCTCGACGTCGTGCAGGACCAGCACCGTACGGCAGCCGGGCGGGAGCTGCGCGATCGCGCGCTCCAGGTCCATGCGATGCCCGCTCGGGGCCGGCGGCACCGGGATCTCGACCTCGCTCACGTCCTCGGTCGCTCCCCAGCGGCCGCGCCGGCGCAGGTGATCCCTCGCGGCGTTGAGCCCGATCGCGCACAGCCACGTGCCGAACGCCGAATCTCCACGGAACCGCTTCATCCCGGCCACCGCGCGCATCCATGCCTCCTGGACGACATCCTCGGCGTCCATCTCGGACCCACCACACATGCGCAGCACCAGCGGGAAGAGACGCGGCGTATGGCGCCGGTACAGCTCCCGGAACGCCACCTCGTCGCCATCTTGACTCACCGCCTCCACGAGGGCGCGGTCAGGGATCATCCCGGGGTGCCTCCGGAGAGGTCAGGTCCTGCTGTCCATTGGTCGCTCGGACCGGGCAGAGGGTTGGGTCCGAGCCGTGATTTGCGCCCGGGCTACCGGGTTCAGGGGGGCCATGGGCCGCTCGGGCCCCGTCCGCGGCGCCGGGCCGGCCGGACGCCGAGCCCCGCGAAAGGCTATCACGGCCGGCCGGAAACGCGACGCCCCCACGGCTGTAGGGCCGCGGGGGCCGGGGCTCCATAGATGTCGGGGCTTCGCCCACCCGGGCAGGGCGAGGCGCTACCTCCCCGCCGAGATCCTCACCGCGCCCCCCTCGGGCGCATCGGGCTGCACCTCGGGCACCGCCGTGACGCGGGCCGGGTCGCCGAGCAGATGCGGGGTCATCTGGCGGGAGACAAGTGCTGAGAGCGCCTGGGCCTGCTCCATGGTGCGGGCGGTCGCGGTCACCTTGACCGCCACCACCGCCCTAGGTGACTGGTTGAGCCACGCCGCGGCCTCGAGCAGGATCGGCGCCGTCGCCTCACGCTCGCCCGGCGATGAGGCCGGCCGGCTGGGATCGGGCGCGGGCAGCTCGCGACCCGTGAACACCATGACCGGGCTCTCGATCGAGTCCATCCGATAGGCCGACACCTTGAAGCCCTGGCCGATGAAGTTGCGCTTGTTGCCGGCCTTGTCGTGGGCTTCGAGGACATAGCTGTAGGTCAGCCCCGGCACCACGAGGCCACCACCCGAGGTCCGGCCATCCCACGCGATCTCGCGCGGCGGTTCGCCCTTCCCCTGATAGGTCGCGACGGTCTGGCCCTTGGAGTCCACGACGGTGAGCTTCCAGCGCTCGACACCCTTCAGGTCGGGACGGAAGCGGGCGACGGCGCCGGTCTGGAATCGAGCGAGCCAGGGATGCGCCACGTAGGGTGTGGCGACCTGGGACGAGTTCTGCAGCATGGGCGTGCCGAGATCGGGCACGGTGCGGTTGAGGACATCGCGCGCGCTCCCCCAGTCGAGGCCCGGCGCCTTGCTCGGATCGAGCTCGAGCGCGAGTGCTGGGCGCTCGAACTCGAAGTGGACGCGGTCCTCGCCCTCGACGGTGAGGCTCTTGAACACCGCCCCCTCCTGTCCGCTGGGGATGGTCATGGCGTCATCCTGTTTGGCGGCGCCGTCCGCGGAGGCCTCGCGCGGCTCGGCCGACGGGGCCGGCGCCGGCGCTTTCACGGCGGCCTTCGGACGGGCGGACTTCCTCGCGGCAGCCGTCGCCATCACGGGCACGGCGACCAGCGTGAGCGCCATCAAGAGTGCGAACCGTGATCTGGTCATCCTGCCTCCCGCAGCCGGAAATGGAACGTGATCGTTCCCCATTGCTCGCCGGTGCGACCCTCGCGGAGCGCGGCGAAGCGCCACGCCCGGAGCGCCGTGCGGGCGTTCTCGTCGAACTCCTCGAACCCGGCGGTCTTCTGCACCAGGATGTTCTCGCGGATGCCGCCGTCGGGACGCACGATGAAGTAGAGCGTCACCGAGCCCTCGACCGCGTCGCGCTTGGCCCACTCGGGATAGAGCGGACGCGTGTAGGCCACTACGGGACGGTCGGCGATCGGCCCGGCCAGCATGGCGCCGGCGGCGACGCGACGCGCCGTGGTCTCCCCCCCGCGCGCGGGCGCCGCGCCCGCGTGTTCGCCGGTCGGGATCCCGGTGGCGACGATCGCCGCGCTCGGCCCGCTCCCGCCGCGGTTCAAGGCGAGCGACGGGCCGGTGGACGTCCCGCCGCCGCCACGATTGAGCGTGAGGGCGTTGCCGCCCCCTCCCTTCGCCGCGCCGGGGGCCGCGGGCGTGCTCCAGCTGTCGGACAGAGGCGATGACGAGACGCCCTTGACCGGCGAGGGTGTGCTCTCGTGGATGGCCGCGAGCCGGGCCGTGATCCGATCCGCGAAGGCTTCCGCCGACTGGGGCTCCGGGGTCAGGTCGTCCCGTGAGGTGGCCCGGCGAAAGCTCTCATCCGCGCGGTGGCTCACCGCGACCCCGGCACGCTCGCTGGCGGCGACGGCGGGCGCGGCGGCCGCGGCCGGAGCGCCGCCCAGGTCGCCCGGCTCGATCAGCGTGATCTCCGTCAGCTCGGGCAGGCGCGAGGCGTCCCCTGGCGCGAGGACGATCCACAGCATGATGAGCGCGTGAGCGACCACGCTCGCGCCCATGGCCCAGCGCGTGCGGCGCCGGTACTCCTGGGTGTCGATCCGCATGACCGCCGCGTTCATGAGCGATCTCCGATGCGCTGCCGGGTGGCGATGGCGATGCGGACCGCTCCGGCGGCCCGGGCCTGCTCGAGCAGGCGTTTGACGCTCGAGTAGGGAGCGCCCGAATCGGCGCGTACGACGACCAGGACCTTGTCGTTGCCGGGCTCGGCGAGGCGGGCCTGGAGCGCGGCGACGAGCGCGTCCACGGACACCACCTGCTCGTCGATCGCCAGGCGCCCGTCGGCGCCCAGGGTGATGCTCACGTTGCGCTCGTTCTCGGCCTCGCGGGTGGCCGCCTGCGGCAGATTCACCGGCAGCTCGGCGACCGAGAGCATGGGCGCGGTCACGAGCATGATGATGACGAGCACCAGCGCCACGTCGATGAGCGGCGTCATGTTGGGGCGGGTGATCATCTCGGACCACTGCTGACGGCGACGGATCATCGCATTACCTCCCCACCACGGCGATCGCCGCCGCGCCCTGGGTCCTGGCTTCGTCCAGCACCGCGACGAAATCGCCGTGGGTGACATCGTCGGAGCAACGCACCACCACCTGGCGGGTGGCGCTGGCCTGGAGCAGCGTGCGGAGTCGGAACTCCAGACCCGCTCGCGACACCAGCAGCCGGTTCACCAGGATGCTGTCCGCACC
>JBKJXJ010000052.1:0-15839 GCA_046716125.1 Candidatus Eiseniibacteriota bacterium | reverse complement strand
CTCCAGCACATCGAACGCGAGCGCGGTCCACATCAACTTCAGCTCGAGGATGCGTTCGACGTCCTGCTCGACGATCGGGATGCCCGCCGCGCGCAGATTGGCCCGCATGCGGTCCACGATCCAGCCCGGGGTCTCGGCGTCCACCATCCTTCACCTCCTCGCGCACCGGTCGCCCATGCTCGCCGCGTGTCCTCGCGCCGTCAAATGTGCCCCAAATGTGACCGATGCGGGAATACGCGGATCGCGCGCGGCGGATCGCGCCCCGCCGGGACTCCGTTCCGTTGCCGCCCCCGCGCAGCGCATGCTACGCTCCCGCGTCTTGCGCACCGTACACGCGCTTCCGGCCGCGTTCCCGACTCTCTCCCACCTCATCCGAGGCCCCGATTGACGCTGGACACCGGCAGCTCCGATCTCAAGGCGGTCGAGACCCTCAAGAACGCACGCGACCGCATCCTCTCCGAGCTGCGGAAGGTCATCATCGGCCAGGACGCGGTCGTGGACCAGCTCTTGACCGCGCTGTTCGCCAACGGCCACGTGCTGCTGGTGGGCGTGCCGGGCCTCGCCAAGACGCTCCTCGTATCGAGCCTGGCGCAGGTGCTCGATCTCAAGTTCAACCGCATCCAGTTCACCCCCGACCTGATGCCGAGCGACATCACCGGCACCGACGTGCTGGAAGAGAGCGACACCGGCAAGCGTGAGATCCGTTTCATCCCCGGGCCGGTGTTCGCCAATATCGTTCTGGCCGACGAGATCAACCGCACACCGCCCAAGACCCAGGCGGCGCTGCTGCAGGCGATGCAGGAGAAGCAGGTCACGGTCGGCGGACAGACGTTCAACCTGGCGCTGCCGTTCTTCGTCCTCGCCACCCAGAACCCGATCGAGCTCGAAGGCACCTATCCGCTGCCCGAGGCGCAACTCGACCGCTTCATGTTCAACGTGTACGTGGACTATCCGACCCAGGAGGAAGAGGAGAAGATCGTCGCCACCACGACCTCGGCCTATGAGGCGAAGCTCGAACGCGTGCTGGGCGCCGATGACATCCTCTCGCTGCAGAAGCTCGTCCGCCGCGTGCCGGTCGCCGAGCACGTGGTGCGCTACGCCGTGCGGCTCGCGCGCGCGACGCGCGGCCGGGAGGGCGCGCCCGAGCTGGTGAGCCAGTGGGTGTCGTGGGGCGCGGGCCCGCGCGCGTCGCAGTACCTCGTGCTCGGCGCCAAGACGCGCGCCGTATTGCTGGGACGCTATGCGCCCGGGATCGAAGACGTGCGCGCGGTGGCCCCCGCGGTCCTGCGGCATCGCATCGTCACCAACTTCACGGCCGAAGCCGAAGGCATCAAGCCGGAGCGCATCATCGAGGAGCTGCTCAAGAGCGTGCCGTCGGAGTAACCGCGAGCGGCACGGGCGGCAGGTCCACCGACGAGTGGGGCTGGAGCGCCAGCGACGGGGCCCCGCGAGGAGGGGGAACCTGCCGCCCGGGCCGCCCTCAGAAGACGCCGGGCGCGGCGACGCCCGAATCGGAGGACATCCACCAATGGGCGCCACCGCCCCCATCCCCACCCGTCAGGACGTCGAGCTCAAGCGCCAGATCGGCCTCTATGCCGCCATGGCGATCACGGTGGGCAACATCATCGGTTCGGGCATCTTCCGCTCGCCGCACTCGGTTGCCCAGCACCTCGACGGGTTCTGGCCGATCATCCTCGCCTGGGTCATCGGCGGCGTGCTCTCGATCTGCGGATCGCTGGTGCTGGCCGAGCTGGCGGTCACCCATCCCAGGACGGGCGGCCTCTACGTCTTCATACGCGAATCGTTCGGGGACTCGTGCGGATTCGTGTTCGGCTGGGCGAATCTCTGGGTCATCAAGCCCACCGTCATCGCCTCGATCACGAGCGTGTTCGCCCTCTACCTGTGTCAGGTGCTGCATTGGCCGAAGAGCGCCGAGTTCCCGGTCGGCGCCGGCGCCATCCTGCTGCTCACGTTCGTCAACTGGCTCGGCGTCAAGGAAGGCGCGCGCACGCAGTCGGTTTTCACCACCCTCAAGGTGATCGGGATCGCCGGGGTGTGCGCGGCGGCGTTCCTCCTGCCCCAGACCCACCCGCCGACCGTCATCGAGGCCGTGACCCGCCCGCCCGACACGTCGTTCCTCCAGGCGCTGGCGCTGGCGATGATCTCGGTCCTGTTCGCCTACGACGGCTGGACGGACTCGACCTACGTCGCGGGCGAGGTCGTGAATCCGAAGCGGACGATGCCGATCGCCATTGTGTGGGGCACGTGGATCGTCATCGCGGTCTACGTGCTCACGAACATCGCCTTCCTTCACGTGCTGGGCTCCGAGGGCGTGGCGCAGTACGAGGCGGTGGGCTCGGAGACCATCCGCCGGCTGCTCGGCTCCTGGGGAGCGGGAGCGCTCGCGGTGCTGGTCGCGATCTCGACCTTCGGCACCACCAACGGCGCCATCCTCACCGGGCCGCGGGTCACCCAGGCGATGGCCGCCGACGGACTGCTGTGGAAGCCGCTCGCGCGGTTCGATCCCGCGCGAGGCACGCCGACCCTCGCTCTCTGGGTGCAGGGCGTGCTCTCGTGCGTGTGGCTCTGGTTCGCGGGCGGCTTCGAGGACGTCTCGGGCTGGTTCGTCACCACGTCGTGGCTGTTCTACGCGCTCACCACCGCGTCGCTCTTCGTCCAGCGCCGGCGTGAGGCGCGCGGCGAGATCCCGGCGCCGTCCTATCGCACCCCGCTTTACCCGGTGACGCCGATCCTGTTCGTGCTCGCGACCGGGCTCATCATCTTCAGCGACCTGCGCGACAGCGGGTGGAAGGCGTGGGCGGGCGTGGGGATCGCGGCGGTCGGATTCCCGGTCTACTGGCTGTGGAAGGGACGGCGGGCGCGCGGCGCCTGAGCGGCCCCCAGGAGCTCCCAATGGAACCGAGCGAGATCGCGGATTACATGAAGCCCGAGGTCTACGACCTCGCCTACTCCTGGTACACCGACGACATCCCCTTCTACGTCGCACGGGCCAAGGAGGCGCGCGGCGCGGTGCTCGAGGCGGGGTGTGGCACCGGTCGGGTGCTCCTGCCGACCCTCCAGTCGGGCGTCGACATCGACGGGTTCGACATCCATCCCGGGATGCTCGAGGTGCTGAAGACGAAGGCCGGCGGGCTCGGGCTCTCGCCCCACGTCACCGTGGCGGACATGCGCGACTTCACCATGCCGCGACGCTACGCGCTCATCACCATCCCGTTCCGGGCGTTCCACCACCTGCTCTCGACCCGCGACCAGGTCGCAGCACTCCGCTGCATGCGCGAGCACCTCGAGAGCGGCGGAGCGCTGGTGTTCAACGTGCTCTTTCCGATCTTCGAGAAGATGGTCCGGCCCGACGGCGAGCAGATCCTCGAGCGGGAGTTCACGAATCCGGCCACCGGGCTCCCGGTCGCGTGCTACGTGACCCGGCAGACCGATCGCGTCAACCAGGTCCTGCGCATCGAGCGCGAGGTGGTGGAGTCGGACGCCCGCGGCTACGCGGGCGCGACCCATCGCGACCGCTACAGCATGCGCTGGACCTGGAAGCCCGAGATGGAGCTGCTGCTGGGCGCGGCGGGCTTCTCGCGCTGGAGCGTGCAGGGAGGGTACGACGGCCGCCCGCTCGAGAACGACACCGACGAGATGGTGTGGACCGCGTGGAAGGACTGAGCGCACGGTTTTCGGATACCTTGTGCGGAGCCGCCCCGGTCATGGCGGCGCCTGATCGGAGCGGTTCCCACGCATGGAGGAGAACGCGGTGAAGACCTATCTCACGGAATTCATCGGGACCTTCTTCCTCGTCCTTACGATCGGCCTCGCGGTGCTGTCGGGCTCGCCGCTCGCGCCGCTCGCCATCGGCGCCGCGCTCATGGTCATGGTCTACATGGGCGGCCACATCTCCGGCGCGCACTACAACCCGGCGGTGACGGTCGCCGTCTGGATGCGCGGCAGGCATCCGGCATCGAAAATCATCCCCTACTGGGTCGCCCAGATCCTGGGATCGCTCGTGGCGGCTTTCGTCGTCCACATCACGACCGGCCGCACCTTCGCTCCTGCGCCCTCGCCCGAGGCGAGCGGGATGCAGGCGTTGATCGTCGAGATCCTCTACACCTTCGCGCTGGTGCTCGTGGTTCTCAACGTCGCGACCGCCAAATCAACGGTAGGCAATTCGTTCTACGGCCTCGCGATCGGGTTCACCGTGGCGGCCGGGGCGTTCGCGGGCGGTCCGGTCTCGGGCGGGGCGTTCAACCCCGCCGTCGGCATCGGCCCGATCGTGATCGAGTCCTTCATGGGCGGCGGCGGGTACGGGAACCTGTGGCTCTATATCGTCGGCCCTCTGGCCGGGGCGGTCGTGGGGGCGCTGGTGTTCAAGCTGCAGCACCCGGGCGCGACGGACTGACTTCGGCGTGACGCCCTCCGCACCTCGCTCATCCTCCGGCGCTCAGGCCGATCGCGGGATCGCCCGCGGTTCGCGCGACGGGCGCGCCACCCTCGACCCGGCGGTGGTCGCGCGCCTCGCGCATCTCGACGTGCGCGCCCGGTTCGTGGTCGAGGGTTTCATCGCCGGCATGCACCGCAGCCCCTTCCACGGATTCAGCGTCGAGTTCGCCGAGCATCGCCCCTACATGCCGGGCGACCCGCTCAAGAACCTCGACTGGAAGGTGTGGGCGCGCAGCGACCGCCTGCTCATCAAGCAGTACACCGAGGAGACCAACCTCCGCTGTCATCTCCTGCTCGACCTCTCGGGCTCGATGGCGTTCAAGTCACCGCGCGCGGCGCTCAGCAAACTCGAGTACGCCCAATCGCTGGCCGCCGCACTCGCCTACCTCATGCTCCAGCAGCAGGACGCGGTCGGGGCCATGCTGTTCGCCGAGCGCCCCTTGCGCTACCTGCCGGCGCGCGCGGTCCGGTCGCACTTCGACGAGGTTCTGAAGGCCCTGGGGAGCGCCACACCGCAGGGCATCACGAAGCTGGGACCGGCGCTGCACGAGCTGGCCGAGCGCATCAAGCGGCGCGGCCTGATCGTGCTGCTCTCGGATCTCATGGACTCGCCGGCCGACGTCCTGCTCGGGCTGCAGCACTTCCGACACCGGCGCCACGAGGTCGTGGTGTTCCATATCCTGGATCCCGACGAGGTCGACTTCCCCTACACCGACACCGCCACGTTCGTGGACATGGAGAGCGGCCAGCGCCTGACGACCGAGCCGTGGGAGATCGCCAGGCGCTATCGCGAGCGGCTCGCCGCGTGGTCGGCGCACTACGCGCGCGCCTGCCGCGAGAACCGGATCGACTACGTGCGGCTGGACACGCGCACGCCGTTCGACCAGGCGCTGCTGGCCTACCTCGAGAAACGGGCGCGGCTGCTGTGACGCCGCCCGCGGCGCCGATCGCTCGGTGAGTTTCCTCAACCCGCTGTTCCTGTTCGGGCTCGCCGCCGCCGCGGTGCCCATCCTGATCCACCTGTTCACGCGCCGCCGCCCGCGCGAGATGGCGTTCCCCTCGCTCGAGTTCCTCTCCGAGGTGAACCGGAGCGAGATCCGCCGGCTGCGCCTGCGCCAGTGGCTGCTGCTGTTGCTGCGCACGCTGGCGGTGGCGGCGCTGGCGCTGGCGATCAGCCGGCCGGCGCTGCGCGGCACGGCCGGCCTCTCTCGCAACGCCTCGACCACGGTCGTGGCGCTGGTGGACCGGAGCGGCAGCATGGGGGCGATGGCGCCGGACGGCACCTTGCTCGCAGGGGCGCGGCGCGCGGTCGAGGGCCTGCTCGCCACACTCGGCCCTTCGGACGAGCTGCTGCTCGTGCCCTACGACCAGGGTCCGCACCCGGCCTCGGCCCGCCCGCTCGGCGACCTCGCGCGCCTGCGCGCCGAGACCCAGGCGCTCGCCCCGAGCGCGCGCCGGACGGATCACGCGCCGGCGCTCGAGCTGGCGGCGCGCGCGCTGGGCGAGAGCCGGGCGCTCAACCGCGAGCTGTTCTGGCTGTCGGATTTTCAGGCCACGGGGTTCGCAGCAGAGGGCGGAGTCCCGGATGCGCTCCGATTGCCGCCGGGACCGTGGGAGCGGTGCCGTGTCTACCTCATGCCGTTCACCCCGTCGAGCCGCGCCAACGTGGGGCTCAGCGACGCTTCGCTCGCGCCGACCGAGTCCGGGACGGCGCTCTCGGTGGCGGGCATCGCCCATGGCGCGCGGCCCGGCGACCTGAGCGTCGAGGTGCGGGATCTGTCCGGCGACGGGGAGCTGGGCCGCGGCTATCTCTCCATCGCCCCGCAGGGCGAAGCCGCGACGCTGCTGCCTCTGGCGCGGCTTCCGGAGCTCGGCGGGGTGGTGATCCTCCCCGACGACGCGCTGGCGCTCGACAACCGCCGCGTGTTCGCCGCCGGACGTTCCGGCACCGTGAGCGTCCTGCTGCGCGAGGAAGGGGCCGCGACGCCGCTACGCCTCGCGCTCGAGGCGGGCGGTTCCGCCTCCGGCCTCGCGGTCTCGGTGGTGGATGCCACGGCGCTCGCGTCTCGCATCGGCGAAGCGGATGTCGTGGTGCTCAACGACCTGCCGCGGCTCGGGCCGGTCGAGCAGCAGGCGGTGCTCGACTTCTATCGCGGCGGCGGCGGGCTGTTCGTGGTGCTGGGCGGGCACTCGGACCCGGCGGCGTGGAACGCCTCGCTGCTCGGCGAGCTCGGCGTCGGCGCGCTCGGCGCGCTCGAATCGGCCGCCCCCGGCGCTGCCTGGCGCCTGCGTCGCGCCGTGGCCGGGCACCCGGTGCTGGCGGGATTCCCGGCGCGCCCCGGCGAGGCGCTCTCGACCGCCAGCTTCCGCGCCATCCCGGTCTTGGGTCCGCGCGGCCCGCGCGCCTCCGGCGGCAGCGTCCCGACGCGCGTCCTGCTCGAATACGACCGGACTCGCCCGGCGCTCCTCGAAGCGCCGCACGCGCTGATCCTGGCCGCGGCGCTCGATCCCGCGACCAGCGACTTCCCGGTGAGCGGGGCGTTCCTGCCGCTCCTCCACCAGTGCGTGAAGGTGCTCGCGCGCGGCACCGCCTCCGGTTCATACGAGCCCGGCGACCGCTACAGCGCGCCGGCCGGCACCGGCGCCTGGCGCATCGAGGACGACCAGGGCCGCGAGGTGCCGAGCGAGATGGTGTCGGAGGCCGGCGCCACGCGTCTCGCCTCGGCGCCCCTCGAGCTCACCGGGCTCTACCGGGTCACGCGCGGCGGGACGTTGCACAACACGTTCGCCGTGAACCCGGCGCGCCTGGAATCCGACCTCACGCCGCTGCCCGAGGCGACGCTGGTGCGCGCGTTCCCGCCGGGCCGCGCACAGGTGCTGCGGCCGGGGGCCGACCTCGCCCGCCGGGTGCGCGAAGCGCGCTACGGTCGCGAGCTGTGGGGATGGTTCGTGATCGCGGCGCTCGTGCTGCTCATCATCGAGATGGTGGTCGCCCGCTGGGGGATGGAGTCGCGGGCGCCCGGAGTCGAGGCGGCGTAGCCGACCGCTAGCTGTCCTGCCGGAACTCCTGCCGGAACTTCGCGAGCAGCTCGGCGCGCCGGCGGCCGGCCTCGCCGGGCCCGGGCAGAGCCCCCAGCGCCTCGCACGTGAGTCGCAGCTGGTCCATGTAGTTGCGGCACGGAGGACACTCGGTGAAGTGGTCGTCCAAGCCCGCGCGCGCCGCCGGCATGAGGGTGCCATCGATGGCATCCCCCATCAGATCGATGGCTTCGTAGCAGTTCACGGCCCGCCTCCGCTCGTGCTCATCGATTCGCCCTCGAGACCGGCGGCGGCATCACCGAGGTCCGCAGGGCCCGGCTTCCGGCCCGGAGACGGCATGGACGCCCTGCCGTTACCGTAGTGGGCTCGCGGCCTCGCACCTTCCCGCACGTAGCGATCGAGGGCGCGGCGTATGCCCGCGCGTCCGCGGTGGAGCAGGACGCGCTGGTTCGTCTCGCTCAGGTCGAGGATGTTACATACGTCGCGCGCGGGCACATCTTCGACGTCGCGCAGCAGGACCACCTGCCGCTGGGACGCAGGCAAGGCATCGAGCGCCGCGCGCACGACTTCGAGCGCCTCGTGGCTTTGATGGATCGCGGCCGGATCCTCGAGCGCCCAGGGCACGGGAGTCTCCTCCCACAGACCGACCCGCCCGCGACCCGGCTCCCACTCGACGAGCCCGTTGCCGTTCCGACTCTCGGACCCTGGGACCGGGCTGCCCCGGCGCGACTCGCGCGCCGCCATCGTCCGCGCACGCCGTACCAGGATGCTGAAGATCCAGGTGCGGAGCGACGAGCGGCCCTCGAACGCGCGGAGCCCCCGGATCACGGCCAGCCAGGTCTCCTGCGCGATGTCCTCGGCCAGCGGCGGCGACGTCGTGAAGGACGCAGCCAGGGCGACCAGCCGGCCGTGGAGATCGTCGACCAGGGCGGCGAACAGCACCTCGTCGCCGGCCCGCAGGCCGGCGATCAGCTCCGCATCGTTCTCCCAGGGTCTGGCGCGCACGTCGGTCTCCGGCGGTCGATCCTTCCGTTTCCTGCATGAGCCTATCAGAGGGGGCCGGGCCGGGGAACGGATTCCGGGCCGGCGGGGCGCTCCGCCAGCACGTTCCGCGGCGATCCAAATCACCGTGTAACAAGGACACGTTTCGTGGGACCATAGGTGGGCGTCGTAGTCCAAAAGGGGGAAAGGCGGGGTGCCCAACCGCCGCCTGCGGACGACGGCGCCCATTGATACCCCTCGGTCGGAATGACCCGACCGAGCTCCGCCATGCCGGCTGCGAGGAGGTCTCCCCATGAGAGTGCGCACCGCTGTGCCGGTCCTGGCCGGCCTCATCGTATTCCTCGGGATCGGCGCTCTCGTCCTCGGGCGGCCCGCGAAGGTCTCGGGCCAGCAGACCACCGGCGACCATGCCGGTCACGCGGACATGTCCGAGGCCGCCATGAAGCGGTGGGCCGAGCAATGGTGGGCCGCCCATCCGCGGGTCGGCGCCACGACCGCTCAGCCCGCGGCCGCGACCTTCACCGTCTTGGACTTCATCTTCGACGCCGACAACAACGTCAACACCCAGGTGGACGCGGTGACCATCTCGGTGGGCGAGGCCGTCACGTGGCAGTGGCTGGCCGGATTCCACACCATCACGAACGGCAACGGCTTCGAGGACCCGCAGGCCGGCTCGCTGTTCGACCAGCCGAGCGACCCCGGCAACACCTCGTTCAGCTTCGTCTTCAACACCGCCGGCACGTATCCGTTCTTCTGCCGTCCGCACGAAGGGACGAACATGACGGGCATCATCCACGTCACGAGCTCGACCGGCGTGGGTACCTCGGCGGCCGCGCTCGGTTTCACCGCCGGCCCGTCGCCCCGCCCGAGCCGGGCGGGGGTGAGCTTCGGCTTCGCGCTGCGTGGCCCGGGGCGGGTGCGCGCCGAGATCTTCGATGCGCGCGGCCGTCGCGTCGCGACCGTGCTCGATCGCGACTACGCCGCCGGAACGCACACCGGCGCCTGGAACGGCCGCACCGAGGCCGGGGCGACCGCGTCCGCCGGGATGTACTTCCTGCGGCTGCGCCTGCCCGGCTACGACGGCAGCCGCGCCGTCGTCATCACTCGCTGAGGCTCTGCTCGAGGGGTCCTGGTCGCGTTTCTCGACCTTGACGCCCTTCGGGAGCACGTCGGGGTTCAGCACCGTGAGCACCCCCCGGCGGTCGCGCAGCAGCTCCTCGTCGTTGCGCTCCCTGGTCTCGGGGCCCGACTCGCCGTAGCCCTTCGCCACGAAGTGGCCGCGGTCGAGACGGTAGTGCTCGACCAGCCACAAGCGCACCGGCTCGACGCGGTCGGCCGCCGCGGGTGGCGGGATCGCGTGCAGCGGCGTGGCGGCGCCGAGCAGGGCGAGCACGGCGATCGACATGATGGAGACGGGCCGGGCGTTCATGGGAACCTCCTGGTTCAACCTGGTGCCACCGGAGGTCTCGTTCAGGAGTGGGGTCCCGGACCCTCCGGCCGCGAGAGGTACACAGGATTGGGCGGGGGGCCGCACTTCCTATAGTCTCTCCGCGATGCGCATGTTCCTGGCCACCATAGGCGCGGTCCTGCTGCTGGCCCCGCCCCCGGAGTCCCGCCGGCCCGATCACCCCCACGATGCCGCCACGGGCGACCCGGAATCGGGTGTGGAGATGCTCGGCCACCCGGCGCCGGCATGGATGTTCACGCGCTGGATCGGCGCACCCCAATCCCTCGAAGGATTGCGCGGCAAGGTCGTGCTGCTGCGCTGGTGGACCGAAGGCTGCCACTACTGCGCCGCCACGCTGCCCGAGCTGGAGACACTGCGGCGCGCGCACGCCGACGACGGGCTGGTGGTCATCGGCGTGTTCCACCCCAAGCCGCCGCGCGAAGTAAGCGACCGGAAGATCGTCGCGCTGGCGAAGCGCCTCGGCTTCACGGGTCGGATCGCGGTGGACCGCGACTGGAAGACGCTCGATCGCTACTGGCTGGCGAATCGCCCGGAGCGAAGCTGGACCTCGGTCTCGTTCCTGGTGGACCGGCAGGGCGACATCCGCTGGGTGCACGGTGGCGGCGAGTACCACCGCGGCGACGATCCCGCGCACGCGCGGTGCGCGACGCAGTACGCCGAGCTCGAAGCGACCTTGGCGCAGGTGCTGGCCGAGCCACCGCGAGCCGCGGCGGCGCCGTGACGGAATGGCGCCGAAGCCCGGACGGCGAATGAACGTGCTCCTCCTGTCCGGCCTGATCGCGGTGCTGGGTGCCGGCGCGGACCATGCCCGCGCAGCTGCCGATCCATCGGCCACGGTGGCCGACCTCGCCGCGGCGGACACTACGGCGCCCGACACCGCTGCGGTCGACACCACGGCGGCGACGCGCCCGCAAGCGCTGCGCATGTTCGTCGACTGTCAGGACTGCATTCGGGCCGATCTGGAGTTCTTCCGCGGCGACATCACGTTCGTCGATCACGTGCGCGACCGCGCCAAAGCCCAGGTGCACGTCCTCATCACCTCCCACTCCACCGGCGGGGGCGGCGACGCCCTGACCCTGACCTTCATCGGCCGGGAATCATTCGCCGCGCTGGACGACACCCTGCGTTACGACGCCCGGCCCGCCGAGGCCGCCGCCGTCACCCGCGCCGCGGTCTCGCAGCTCCTGAAACTCGGTCTCATGCGATATCTCGCCCGCACGGCCGCCGCGCCAAGCGTCGGGATTACCTTCGCCGTGGCCGCGGGCAGCGGCGGCGCGAAGCCAGCGGTCGTGGACCGCTGGAAGAACTGGGTGTTCCGGACCAGCATCAATGCGTATCTCAACGGCCAGACTTCCTACAGCAACAGCTCGGTGTACTTCTCCCAGTCGGTGAACCGCGTGACCCTCGCGTCGAAGATCGGGCTCTCGGTGAATGGCAGCTACAACGAGAATCGGTTCGATATCGGGAACGGCGCCGAGATCGTGAGCATCTCGCGCAGCCGCGGCGCCAACGCTCGCTACGTCATGAGCCTAGCCGGCCACTGGTCCACGGCATTCAGCGTCAGCTCCAGGTCGTCGACCTACGATAATCACGCGCTGCTCCTGACCGCGGGGCCGGCGCTCGAGTACAACCTGTTCCCATACATCGAGTCGACGCGCCGCCAGCTTCGGTTCCAGTACCGGATCTCCTACCGGCGGGCGGATTACAAGGCGGAAACCATCTTCGACAAGTCGACCGAGGACCTCGGCCGGGAGGGGATCGAGGTGGTGCTCGACACCCGGGAACCCTGGGGCTCGACGCAGGTGTCGGTGGAGGGCGACCATTACCTGCACGACTTCAGGAAGAACCGACTGCAGGCCTCGGGCTCGATCTCACTCAATGTGGTGCAGGGCCTCTCGCTGAACATCTCGGGCTACGCGGCGCGCCCGCGCGACCAGCTCTCGCTGGCGAAGCAGGCGGCGACGCAGGAGGAGATCCTCCTGCAGCGGCGCCAGCTCGCCACCCAGTTCGAGTACTACGTCTCGTTGGGCGTGAGCTACACGTTCGGGTCGATCTACAACAACATCGTGAACGCTCGGTTCGGCAGCGGGGCATGAAGGGCGCGGGCGGCGCGACCGCCGGCGCGGACGAGTGATGCCCGAGACCTATCTTCACGACCCGCTCGCCGACTCGCTGCTCGACGAGGCCGCGCAGCTCCCGGAAGCGCGCGAGCTGGCGGCGGCACTGCGCTCCGCCACCGTCGGCCCTAAGGCCACACGCATCGCCGTGCGCGGGCTCGCCGGTTCGTCACGCGCCTACCTCACCGCGTGGCTCCAGCGCGCGACCGGGCGCGCGATCCTCTACCTCGTCCCGGGCGGGGACGCGTTCGAGGAGGCGCGCGACGATCTCGAGTATTTCCTCGGGCCCGGCCGGCTGCTGGCGTTCCCCGACCCCGAGACCCTTCCCTACGATCCGGTCGCCCCGCACCCGGGCCTCACCGCCCAGCGCCTCGAGACCCTGGACCGCCTGGCCCGCGCCCAGGGCATGGTGACCGGGGAGACCGGGTCGGCCGGCGTCGTGGTGGTCGCCACGGTACGCGGCCTGCTTCAGCGGGTCCCCCGCCCTGACCACCTCGCGCAGGCGGTGCTCTCGTTCCGGGTCGGCCACGACTACCGGACGGAGATGGTGATGGAGCGGCTGGTCGTGCTCGGCTACGAGCGGTTGCCCGAGGTCGAGGCGATGGGCCACTTCGCGCGCCGGGGCGGCATCCTCGACATCTACCCGGTGGGCTCGGCCGATCCGCTGAGGCTCGAGTTCGATGGCGACACGCTGCGCTCGCTGCGGCGCTTCGACGCCGGCACCCAGCGCTCGATCGAGCAGCTGGCCGAGGCCACCGTGCTGCCGTGCGACGAGGTGGTGAGCGGGCCGCGCGAGGCGGAGACGACCAACGGACCGGACGCGCCGGACCTGGGCGCGCTGCTCGACTACCTCCCCGACGACGCCCTGGTGGTATGCGACGACCCGGGGAAGCAGCAGGACCGTCGCGACGACCTCGTCACGGCGATCCATCGCGGATACGAGGAGACCCGCGCGCACTACCCGGCGATCGCGCGGCCTGAGCACCTGTTCCTGCCGGGCGAAGCGCTCGACCGCGTACTGGCCGAGCGACCCGGCGCCGACTGGCTCGGCGCGGTCTCGACCAGCGAGGAGACCCGGCGGCATCCGCGCATGCTGTTCGTCGAGTGTTCACCCGCCGAGCCGGTGCAACGCTCGACCGAGCGGCTCAAGACGCACCTGGCCGAGTTGGGCGCCAACGGCCTGCGCGCGGTCATCCTGTGCGACAACCCGGGCCAGCGCGACCGGTTGCGCGAGCTGCTGGACGGGACCGACGCGTCGCTCGGCGTCGGCCTCATCACCGCCGGGTTCACGCTCAAGCACGCGGGGCTCGCGATCCTCACCGACCACGAGATCTTCTCGCGCTATCGCCGTCGCCGTCGCCGGCTCAAGAAGACCGGCGGGCTCTCGCTCGCCGAGCTCTCGGCGCTCAAGGTGGGCGACTTCGTCGTCCACGAGGACCACGGCATCGGCAACTACCGGGGCCTCCAGCGCCTCACGCTGAACGGACAGGAGACCGACTGCGTCGAGATCTCCTACGCCGAGAAGGACCGGCTCTACGTGCCGGTGCAGCAGCTCGCGCTGGTCTCGCGGTACGCGGCCGAGGATGGCGCGCGGCCCGCGCTCCACCGGCTGGGCTCGACCTCGTGGCAGAAGACCAAGGCACGGGCGAAGCAGGCGATCCAGGAGATGGCCGACGGTCTGATCCGCGCCTATGCGACGCGCCGGGCGCTGCCGGGCCACGCGTTCAAGCCCGACACGGTCTGGCAGCGCGAGCTCGAGGCCGCCTTCCCCTACGAGGAGACGCCCGACCAGCTCACCGCCATCGAGGAGGTCAAGCGCGACATGGAGGCCGACCGCCCGATGGACCGCCTCATCTGCGGCGACGTCGGCTACGGCAAGACCGAGGTCGCGGTGCGCGCCGCGTTCAAGGCGGTGCAGGACGGCCGGCAGGTCGCGGTCCTGGTGCCGACCACGATCCTGGCGCAGCAGCACTGGCTCACGTTCAAGGAGCGGCTGGCCGACTTCCCGGTCCAGGTCGAGGTGCTGTCGCGTTTCCGCACGGCAAAGGAGCAGAAGGACGTGATCAAGCGTCTGGCGGCGGGCCAGGTGGACATCCTCATCGGCACCCACCGCCTGCTCTCCAGGGACGTGCGCTTCCACGACCTGGGACTCGTGGTCATCGACGAGGAGCACCGGTTCGGCGTGGCCCAGAAGGAGCGTGTGCGCCAGCTCACCCGCACCGTGGACGTGCTGGCGATGACCGCCACGCCGATTCCGCGCACCCTTAATCTCAGCCTCGCGGGCGCGCGCGACATGTCGGTGATCGAGACGCCGCCGCGGGACCGCCTGCCGGTCCATACCGAGATCTGCGAGGCCGACGACGAGCTGATCACCGACGCCATCCTGCGCGAGGTGGATCGTGACGGACAGGTGTTCTTCGTGCACAACCGGGTCGAGACCATCCACAACGTGGCGATCCGGGTGCAACGGCTGGTGCCCCAGGTGCGGGTCGCCGTCGCTCACGGCCAGATGGGCGAGCGGGACCTGGAGCGCGTCATGCTCGAGTTCCTCGACCGCAAGACCGACGTGCTGGTCTCCACGATGATCATCGAGTCGGGGCTCGACATCCCGAGCGTCAACACCCTCATCCTCGACCGCGCCGACACACTCGGTCTGGCGCAGCTCTACCAGCTCCGCGGCCGCGTCGGCCGCTCGTCGCATCGCGCCTACGCCTACCTCATGGTCCCGTCGCGGCGCGTGCTCACCGAGGACGCCGAGAAGCGCCTGCGTGTGGTCGAGGAGTTCGACGAGCTGGGGGTGGGATTCAAGATCGCGCTCAAGGACATGGAGATCCGCGGCGCCGGGAATCTCCTGGGTCCGGAGCAGCACGGCTTCATCCTCGGCCTCGGATTCGATCTCTACATGAAGCTGCTCGAGGAGGCGGTCGCCGAGCTCAAAGGCGAGGCCGCCGAGGTCAAGCCCGAGCCGCGACTGCTCACCGACTGGAGCGCGTTCCTTCCCGATGACTACGTCCCCGACGAGCACGAGAAGCTGGCGATGTACCGCCGCCTCGCCGACACCCGCGACCTCGAGGGGTTGGACGATCTCACCCTCGAGTTGATGGACCGCTTCGGACAGCTCCCCGAGCCCGCGGTGGCGCTGGTCGAGCTTCGCCGGCTGCGCGTGCTGGGGGCCGCGGCGGCCGTCGAGAACCTGCGCGTGTTCCACGACGTCGTCGAGCTGACGTTGCGCCGGCCGCTCAAGCCGGCCGAGATCCGTGGCGTGGTCGGGGCGGTGCGGTTCCAGGTCGAGTTCATGTCGGGCCGCGAGTTCGGCCTCAGGGTCCGCGGCGATGGGATCGTGCTGCTCAACCGGGCGCGCGAGTTGCTCGAGATGCTGGGGGCGAGCCTCACCATCGGGGACGGATGACGCGGCGCACCCCGGGTTGCGGCCCTCCGAACGGTGCTCTAAGGTGTTCCGCCGACTCGCACAGCCCTCGCATCAGCCCTTGCATCAAATGGTCATCCGACGAAAGGTGCCCCGTTGACGCCTCCCGTTCCGCGCCAGTCCGGCCACCGCCGTTCGGTCGTCCCCGCCTTAATCCTCGCGGTTCTCCTCTGCCTGTTGTGCGGCTGCTCCAGCGATCGTGATGTGCTCGCCCGTGTGAAGGGGCAACCCATCACCGTCGCCCAGTTCCTCGAGGTGGCGCGCGGCAACCCGCAGCGGCTCGAGGGGCCGGCCGACAGCGCCAAGGCGCGACTCCTCAAGGATCTGGTGG
>JBKJXJ010000051.1:0-3118 GCA_046716125.1 Candidatus Eiseniibacteriota bacterium | reverse complement strand
CGCCGCGCACGAGCCCGGCCCCGGCTGCGCCCACGGCCACGGTCGCCCAGTCGAGCGCGATGGCCGCGACCGCCCCGGTTCTCAAGGCAGGGCCCGCGCTGGACGCAGGGCCCGCGACCGCGACGCTCGAGTCACCCGCGCCGGCCGATGATCCCGCCGTGATCGCGGCCTGGGAGGCGGTGGTCGTCGGGGTGAACGGGACGAAGCGCATGCTGGGCGCGTTCCTCCAGGCCTGCCGGCTCGACGGTGTGACCGAGACCCACCTGGTGCTCGCGATGGACGACCTCCATCGCGCGGTGGTGGACGAGCAGGAGAATCGTGCGATCATCACCCGCGAGGTGGGGCGCGCCTTCGGGCGCCCGCTGACGGTGCGCTGCACGCCGCTCACCGGCGGGCCGCCCCCGCGCCCGAGCGCCCAGGACGTCGAACCCCTGATCGACCGCGCCATCGCATGGTGCGAAGGCGAGATCGTCGAACCGAGACCGCCACAGCCCGGGAGAGCACGCACATGAAGAGTTTCGGCGACCTGGTCAAGCAGGCGCAGAAGATGCAGAAGCAGATGGCCGAGCTCGAAGCGAAACTCGTGGACGAGCGCTTCGAATCCAGCGCCGGCGGCGGCATGGTGCGCGCGGTCGTGGACGGACGCCAGATGCTCCGCGAGCTGACCCTGAGCCCCGAGGCGCTCAAGGAAAGCGACGCCACGCTCGTCGAGGACCTCATCCTCACCGCGGTCGGCGAGGCGCAGCGCGCGTCCCAGGCGCGCATGCAGGAGACGATGGGGAAGCTCACCGGCGGCATGAACCTCCCGTTCTGACGCCCCCAGGCTCCAGACACCACCCACGGCCCCCCCCGACTCCCCGGACCCCATGTATAGCTCGAAGTACCTCGAACTCCTGGTCGAAGAGCTCGCCAAGCTGCCCAGCATCGGGCAGAAATCCGCCCAGCGCCTGGCGCTGCATATCCTACGATCGTCCAAGGAGGACAGCCTGCGGCTCGCCGACGCGATCCGCGCGGTCAAGGAGCGGGTCGGGCTGTGCGCCACGTGTGGGAACTTCAGCGACGAGGATCCATGCCGCCTGTGCTCCGACAGCCAGCGGGACGCGACCCTGATCTGCGTGGTCGAGCAACCGGGCGACGTCATGGCGTTCGAGCGCACCGGCCGGTTCCGCGGGCGCTATCACGTCCTCGGCGGGGCGCTCTCGCCGCTCGACGGCACCCACCCGGAAGACCTCCGCATCAAGCCCCTGCTCGAGCGTCTGCGCGGCGACGTCGTGACGGAGATCATCCTGGCGACCAACCCGAATGTTGCCGGAGAGGCGACGGCGCTCTACCTGTCGAGGCTGCTGGCCCCGCTCGGCGTGCGGGTCACGCGGATCGCCCGCGGCGTCCCGATGGGCTCGGATCTCGAGTACTCGGACCAGGTCACCCTGGCCCGGGCGCTCGATGGGCGGCGAGAGGCCGAATAGCCGGCGACGGGATACACTGCCGAAACCTATGGTGAACGTCCTCGTCGATGTCCTCGGGCTGCTCGCGGTCCCGCTGCTTGTGGCGATGAACGCCTTCTTCGTCGCCGCGGAGTTCTCGCTGGTCACGGTGCGATGGACCCGGGTCGAGGAGCTGGTCGAGGAGAAGAAGTTCGGCTCGCTCGCCGTCCGGTTCGCGGTCGAGAACCTCGACGACTCCATCGCCGCCACCCAACTCGGCATCACGTTCGCGAGCCTGGCGCTGGGATGGGTCGGCGAACCTACGCTGGCGCACCTGGTCGAGCCCCTGTTCGCCGGGATGCCGCCCTGGTGGAGCGAAGCCGCGACCCACGGGACGGCGATCGGCATCGCGTTCCTCGGCATCACCTTCATGCACGTCGTCCTCGGCGAGCTGGCCCCCAAGGCGATCGCCCTCGAGCGCGCCGAGGACGTTGCGCTGCTGGTCGCCGCCCCGCTGCTGGCATTTGGCCGCGTGTTCCGACCCTTCATCCGGGTCATGAACGGCGCCGGGAACTGGGTGGTGAGGATGCTCCGTCTGCCGCCGGTCAGCCAGCGTCACCTGGTCCACTCGGTGGACGAGCTGACCATGCTTCTGGAAGAGACCCGGGCCGCCGGGGCGATCACCCCGGACGAAGCCAGCTACGCCCGCAACGTGTTCGAGCTGTCCGAGAAGACCGTCCGGGAGATCATGGTGCCGCGCGAGAAGGTCATTGCGCTGTCGGTACTTGCATCGGAGGACGAGGTCCTGGCCACCGCCCGGGACACGGCGCATACCCGCATGCCGGTGTGGGAGGACACCCCGGACAACATCGTCGGGGTCGTCAACACGAAGGACCTGTTCCACCTGTTCAGTCTCAAGGGGCTGGTCATTCTTGTGGATGCCATGTACCCACCCGTCTTCGTGGGTCCGGACGTCTCGCTGGCGCGGCTTTTGCTGATTTTCCGTCGTGAGAGGCGCCCGATGGCCGTGGTTCGCGACCCGGTCGGGAGGTTCCTCGGCATCGTCACGCTCGAGGACATCCTGGAAGAGATCGTGGGCGAGATCGAGGACGAACACGACGTGAGGATGCCCCATGGCGGGGGTGGGGCACAGCGGCCGCCTGCCACCCCGACATCAGCCGCCGTGGAGGGTTGAGTCCGGTGGAGCGACGAACAGGGGTGGTGGGTTTGATCCGCAACTATCTCGCGCTGGGCCTGCTCTGGTGCGTCATCGTCAACGTGCATGCCGCGGTCATCGGGGCGACCCCGCCGCTGATGGCCGCCGCGGGTCCGTCGACCGGGATGGCGAAGGTGCTCGATGTTGCGAAGGTGCTCGCCCACCAGATCGTGCTCTGGCCTATTGGGATCTGGGAGAAAGTTCTCAAACCGATCTTCGGCTGAGGGCACGCCGGGTCCTCGAGATCCATCTCGCGACCGTCATCGCGCCCCGGCGCCGGTCGGACGCACGGCACATCCGACCTGGAGCGGACCGGGATCCCGGCCCGGAGATAGTAGTTGCCAGGCAAGCTCCCGCATGGTAACGATTCCCGCCGGAACACGGACGTGCCACGGAGTCTGACCGCTGACCCTCGCTCTATCGGCGAGCGGGAGGTGTCATGCCACAATGGACTCTGTTTGAAAATGACTTTCAGGCC
>JBKJXJ010000050.1:0-8398 GCA_046716125.1 Candidatus Eiseniibacteriota bacterium | reverse complement strand
CTTCGCACAGCCGCTCGAGCCGCCGCCCGAGGCGCCCGAGGGGACGGACTACGTGATCGAGCCGGCCGACAGCCTGGCGGAAGGGGATGTCGAGCTGGGCGTCGGCGCCGCGAGCCGCGCGGGAGGCGCCCCGGTCCACCGCCGTCGCGTCCGGTTCAGCGGCGACGAGCTGAGCGGCGCGGTGCGCGAGGGGGCGAGCGATCCGCTCGCCGGCGGCTCCATCGATGGACGCGGCGGACTCGGCGCCTTCACGGCCGGCCGCCTGGCGCCGCGCTGGGGGCGAGGGCTCCTCATGGGCGCCGCGGGCGACCCCTGGCAGCGCGAGGCCCTGGACCGCGGCCCCGGTGCGGCGTTCCGCGGCCGGTCGGGAAGTGGGGTGATGCTCCGTCGCGGAGCGGGCGACGGGTTCGACCTCCTCTATGGACGCTTCTCCCGGCGAAGGCTGGCCGGCGCCCGCGTCCGGAAGGGTTCCTTGACCGCGGGCGTGCTCTCGGACGGTCGCAGCGACTTGCAGTCCTCGGTCGCGATCGCCAGGGGCGCGGGGGATGCGGAGCTGGCGTGGGATCGCGCCGGCCGCTGGAGGGCCGAAGTGATGGTGGAGCGCCCGCTCGACCGCGGACCCGACACCGCGGGCGCGACGGGCGGCGCTCATCCCGGCTGGACGGCGACGGCGCGTGTCCGCGCCGGCGCGGGCGGGTTCGCCTCCCTCGCCGAGCGGAGCCGCACGGGCCCCGACCGCGCCCTGGCGGCGGGTCTCGAGGGGCCGTTCCGGGGGTTCAGGCTCCACGCGGTCGGCGCGCTCTGGCGCTTCCGCGCCGGCGTCGCGGGCGCGCGCGCGGGCCTTGCGGCGGAGCGTCCCTTGGCCCACCATGGGGCGCTCGCTCTGGGCTTCGAGGAACAGCGCGGCTCACGCCGCGACCGCGGCGATGCCGCTCCGTTCGTGTCCTCCGGCGCCCGCGCCGATGGGCTGCGGCAGGGGTGGTGGGGCGAGTGGTGGAGCGGAACCGGAGAGCTGGCGTTGGGCGTGCGGCACGAAAGCTGGGGTGAGCGGTCGTGGGCGCGCGGGGTGGTGCGGTCGGTCACCAGCGCGCGACTCGAGGCGCGCGGACCCATCGGGATCCGGATCGGAGTCGTCCACAGCGTCTACAAGGTGCGACGGGGCGAGAGTCTGTTCCTTCCCGAGGCGGAGAGCGACCGGCTGGTTCTAAAGTCGGTCTCGGGCGAGGGCGAGCGGACACGCATCGAGGCCCGCTCGCCGTTCGCCGGCGGGCGCGTGCGCGCGGCACTGCATCTGAACACCGCGTCCGAGCGCCGGAAGCGGCCTGACTGGACGTTGGATTGGAGCCGGCGAGCGCGCCTCAGGAGACCGGGGGGCGTGGGGCCCGAGTGACGATGCAAATGGGGAGGATGGGCCGATGAGATTCGCGCAGCGCCTGAGCCGACTGGGGACCGAAACCGCATTCGAGGTGCTGGCCCGCGCGCAGGCGCTCGAAGCGCAGGGCAAGAAAGTCATCCACCTCGAGATCGGCGAGCCCGACTTCGACACGCCCCAGTACATCCGCAAGGCCGCCGCGGAGGCGCTCGAGGCGGGGTTCACGCACTACGGTCCTTCCGCGGGGCTGCCCGAGTTCCGTCGCCTGATCGCCGAGCAGTGGAGCCGCGACCGCAACATCCCGTGCGATGCCGACAGCGTGGTCGTCACCCCCGGCGGCAAGCCGATCATGTTCTTCACCATGCTCGCGCTGCTCGAGGAAGGGGACGAGGTCCTCTATCCCAACCCCGGATTCCCGATCTACGAATCGGTCGCCAACTTCCTCAACGCGCGCGCCATCCCGCTCGTGCTGCGTGAGGAGAACGGATTCGATCTCGATCTGAAGGAGCTCGAGAGCAAGATCTCGAGCCGCACCCGGCTGCTGGTGCTCAACTCCCCGCACAACCCGACCGGCGCGGTCCTGAAGCCCGAGACCGTGCAGGCGATCGCGGCGCTGGCGCGCAAGCACGACTTTCACATCCTGTCGGACGAGATCTACGCGCGCATCCAGTACGAGGGGACTCACCTCTCGATCGCCTCGCTGCCGGGCATGGCGGAGCGCACCATCGTGCTCGACGGGTTCTCGAAGACCTACGCGATGACCGGCTGGCGGCTGGGCTTCGGCATCATGGAAAAGCAGCTTGCCAAACACGTCGCGCGGCTCATGACCAACTCCAACTCGTGCACGGCCACTTTCGTCCAGAAGGCCGGCCACGCCGCCCTGGCCGGAGGTCAGGCCGAGGTCCAGGCGATGGTCGAGGAGTTCCGCGCGCGGCGCGAGGTCATCGTGAGCGGGCTCAACGCCCTGCCGGGCGTCTCGTGTTTCATGCCGCGCGGCGCGTTCTACGCGTTCCCGAACATCACCGGCACCGGCATGAAGAGCGGCGAGCTGGCGAAGCTCATGCTCGAGGAGGCCGGCGTCGCGTGCCTCTCGGGCACGGCGTTCGGTTCGGCGGGAGAGGGCTACCTGCGCTTCTCCTACGCCAACTCGAGCGAGAACCTCCGCACCGCCCTGGGCTGGCTGGGCGATTTCCTGAGCGTGCGGGCGAAGTAAGGGCTTTAGCGAAGCGAGAGCCTTGATGGCACGGCGGGTGCCAGAGAGTCCCGCGCCCTCGCCAGATCGTCCCCGCGCCTCACTCCGCCCCCGCATGGGTGGACCATGCGTGTTGCTCCGCTGTGCCTGTGCCTCCTGTTCGCGCTCCCGACCCACATCTCCGCGGCCGCCACGGCGGCCTGCGCCGACACTCCGCTCCGGATCAACGAGTTCATGGCGGGGCCGGCGCGTGATTGGGACGGGAGCGGCACCTTCTCCTCGCGTGACGACGAATGGGTCGAAGTCGTCAACACCGGTGCCACTCCGCTCGATCTCACCGGATTCCTGATCACCGACCGCGATTCGATCCCGCGCATGGCGCTCGGCGGCACGCTCGCGGCGGGCGGGCGCCTGCTCGTGACCGGCGGGCAGGCCTACGCCTGGGAGCAGGCCAACGGCCGTCCGGCTTTCGGCCTCTCGCTCGCCAACAGCGGGGACGCCGTCCTGCTCTGGCAGATCGCGGGCGCCGAGACGCTGCTGGTGGACAGCTACGACTATAAGAGCCACGAGGCGGCCGCCGACCGCGCTGTGGGCCGCTCGCCCGACGCGGCCGGGCCGTGGGTGATCTTCGACGCGCTCAACCCCTATACCGGCGCCACGCCGCCCGCCGGGAACGGCTGCATGCCCACGCCGGGGAGCCCGAACGAGTGCGTGAGCACCCCGGTCATGCGCGTGCCGTGGGGGAGGCTCAAGACCGTCTACCGCTGATCGCGGCCGGCCGGGAGCATCGCGCCGCAGGGTCGCGCGGAGACCGCATCCGCGGGCCCTGCGGCGTTGATTCCCCAGGGGTCGTCGTGTAACCTTCGGCGTCTGCATTGCGGCCGTGCCCGCCGATCCCGGAGGAGCGTCTGACCCCCAACACGTTGTCGGCCAACGAACTCACGGCCGCGCGAGCGCGCGGTCGCCTGGCCTGGACGCCGGAGATGCTGACCAGCAAGGCGCTCCACATCCGCCGCGACATCATCACGCTGCTGGCCAAAGCGCAGACCGGGCACTCGGGCGGGCCGCTGTCTTCCACCGAGCTCGGGGCGGTGCTCTTCTTCAACGAGCTGAACATCGATCCCACCGATCCGGACTGGCCCGAGCGCGACTACTGGCACTTCTCGATCGGCCACATCACGCCGCTCATCTACTCGCTCATGGCCGAGCGCGGCTACTTCCCGCTCCGGGACCTCATGAAGTTCCGTGCCTTCGACGGTCACGCCCAGGGTCACCCGTCCCGCCACGACACGCCGGGCATCGAGGTGTCGGCCGGGTCGCTGGGTCAGGGGCTCTCGGTGTGCTGCGGCGTGGCGATGGCCGCCCGCATCGACAAGCACCCTCGGCGGGTCTACTGCGTCATGGGCGACGGCGAGCAGCAGGAGGGGCAGATCTGGGAGGCGTCCATGTTCGCCGCCCACTACAAGCTCGACAATCTGTGCGGGATCATCGACTACAACCGCAAACAGATCGACGGCGACGTGCAGGACATCATGGGAATCAAGCCGCTCGGCGACAAGTGGCGCTCGTTCAACTGGAACGTGATCGAGTGCGAGGGCCACGACATCCCCGCTCTCCTCGCGGCGTTCGCCGCCGCGCGCGCGCACCGCGGCGCGCCGAGCGTCATCCTCGCGCATACGGTGATGGGGCAGGGGATCTCGTACATGGCCGACGACTTCCGCTGGCACGGCAAGCCGCCCAAGATGGACCAGGCCGAGGTCGCGCTGAAGGAGCTCGGCACCTCCTACGCCGAGTGGTCGGCGCGGCTGCTGGGGAACTGACATGACGACCATCGCGAGGGCCACGGGCACCGAGGGCGCGAGCAACGACGCGCGGGCCGAGGCGTCGATCGCGCTCCCCGAGAAGGTCGAGATGAGGAAGACGCGCGAGGGCTTCGGCCGCGCGCTCGTGGACCTGGGCGAGGCGGATCCGCGCATCGTCGTGCTGGTGGGCGATCTCAGCGAGTCCACGATGGTCCATTTCTTCGCCGAACGCTTTCCCGAGCGCTTCATCCAGGTGGGCATCGCGGAGCAGAACATGATGTGCGTCGCCGCCGGGCTCGCGGCGATGGGCAAGATCCCGTTCCTCGCGACCTACGGCGCGTTCGCGTCGTGCCGGTCCGCCGACCAGATGCGGGTGACGGTCGCCTACTCCAACCTGAACGTGAAGATCGGCGGCGCCCACGGCGGCATCTCAGTGGGTCCCGACGGCGCGACGCATCAGGCGATGGAGGAGATCAGCATCGTCCGCTCGATCCCCAACATGAGCATCGTCGTGCCGTGCGATTACTGGGAGACCTACAAGGCCACGGTCGCGGCGGCCAAGCACGACGGCCCGATCTACATTCGATTCGGCCGCGAGGACGTGCCGGTCGTGACCGACAAGGACACGCCGTTCACGCTCGGCAAGGGCGAGGTGTTCGCCGAAGGGGCCGATCTGTCCATCATCGCCTGCGGCGTCATGGTCTACGAGGCCTTGCGCGCCCGCGAGGCGCTGGCGGCGAAGGGGATCGGCGCCCGGGTCGTGGATCTGCACACGCCCAAGCCGCTCGACCGCGCGCTGATCACCGCCTGCGCCCGCGAGACCGGCGCGATCGTGACCGCCGAGGAGCACCAGGTGAACGGCGGCCTGGGCGGGGCGGTCTCCGAAGTGGTCGTCCAGACCTGCCCGGTGCCGATGGAGCTGGTGGCCGTGCACGACCGGTTCGGCCAGTCGGGCAAGCCCGCCGAGCTCATGGATGCGTTCGGACTGCGCGCCACGGACATCGTCGCGGCGGCCGAGCGGGTCATCCAACGCAAGCGGGCACGGAGCTGAGCTGAGCCGCAGCACTCCGGGATTTCCTCGCTGTCGGGGGCCACGCACATGATCATCCGCGAAGCCCTTCGCATGAATTACCGCGCATGGCGCTACCGTCTGAAGCACGACCGGCACGAGATCCGCTTCATGCGCAGACATCTCTCGCCGGGCGACACGGTGGTGGATGTCGGCGCACACAAGGGCGCCTACTCCTACTGGATGCACAAAGCGGTCGCGCCCCACGGGCGGGTCGTGTGCTTCGAGCCCCAGAAGGCGATGGCGGGCTATCTCGAGCGGATGAAGACCGCCGTCCCGCTCGAGCGCCTCGAGGTCGTGAATCTGGCGCTGTCGTCGCGGCGCGGCGAGATGACCCTCGCGGTCCCGGAGGGCGGCCCGAGCCCCGCGGCGACGCTCGAGTCCGGCCTCATCAAGGGCCCGCACATCCTCTATCTCGTCGGGGTGACCACCCTGGACGACTTCTTCGGCGACGACACGCCCATCCGGCTCATCAAGTGCGACGTCGAGGGCCACGAGTACGACGTCTTCCGCGGCGGCGAGCGCCTGCTGCGCAAGTACCAGCCAATTTTATTGTTCGAGAGCGAGGATCGCCATCACCGGCAGACGGACCGTCGCGACGCCTTCACGTTCCTCGAGGGTCTGGGCTACCAGGGCGCGTTCTTCACGCACAAGGGGCTCCGGTCGCTCAAGGAGTTCGACCCGGTGCGCCACGGCGTGCCGGAGAGCCGCGAGTACGCGAACAACTTCGTCTTCCGCTTCCCCGGCCCGCCCGTGCGCGTGCGCTGACGGGGCCCCCGATGGCCCAGGGTCCGGCTCAAGGTTCATTTCGAGTCCTTGCGGCGGGGTGGTAGCGTCCCTGGCCTGCCTGGCATGAGGACACGTGCCTCGATCCGACCATGGGCGGGCTGACCTTCGGCTTATGCCAAGAACCTCCGTGAGTGCCGTCAAAAGACCCCCTGACGCCAGGCGCGACCCGAGCGGTCCCCATCCACGTCCGGAAGGACAGCCCCAGTGGCCTCTCTGGATGGCCACCGCCCTGTTCTTGGCCAGTGGCTGCTCAGCCCTGATCTATGAGGTCGTCTGGTTTCAACTCTTAGAGCTGGTCGTCGGTTCCTCGGCAATCTCGCTCGGCATTCTCCTTGCGGTATTTATGGGTGGGCTGTGCCTCGGCAGTGTCCTACTGCCCCGCCTCGTTTCCGATCAGCACCATCCCTTCAGGGTCTACGCGCTGCTCGAGCTTGGGATCGCACTGACCGGCGTGCTGGTTCTGCTCGAAGTACCGGCGCTTGGTAGGGCATACACCGGCAGCGGGGCTCACGGACTGCTGGGAGTGATCCTCCGTGCAACGATCGCCGGTCTTTGCCTGCTGCCTCCCACGATCCTCATGGGAGCTACCCTTCCGGCAATCGCGAGGTGGACTGAAGCCTCGCCGAAAGGCGTCTCATGGTTGGGGCTCCTCTACAGCTGTAATATTGTGGGCGGCATCATCGGCAGCCTTATGGCTGGCTTCTATCTGTTACGGGTTCACGACATGGCTGTGGCGACAGCAGTAGCAGCGGGATTGAACCTGTTGGCAGCTAGTGCGGCCTTCCTCGTCTCGCGGAGGACCGACTTGCCGGCGAGGACTTTGCTAGCGCGTTCGATCACGGTGGATTTCAATGCCACTACGGTCGCCATTGCTCTGTCTGGCTTGTGTGCCTTGGGCGCGCAGGTAGTCTGGACGCGACTGCTCTCATTGCTGCTGGGAGCGACGGTCTACACCTTCTCGATCATCCTGGCGGTGTTCCTGTTCGGGCTCGGAATCGGCAGCAGCCTGGGCGCCATTGTGGCGCGCTCGACCAGACAACCGCAGCGAGTATTGGGAGGATGCCAACTTCTTCTCGCCGGTGCAGTTGCTTGGTCGGCATTCATGATCACGCAATCAATGCCATACTGGCCGATCGCGCCCTCTCTCGCACTGAGTCCATGGGCGACGTTTCAAGTCGACGTTGTGCGTTGCCTATGGGCCGTTCTGCCCGCGACGATTCTGTGGGGAGCGAGCTTTCCCCTGGCGCTGGCGGCACGTGCCCATGCGCAAGACGCCGCCAAGCTTGTGGCGTCGGTCTATGTTTCGAACACAATCGGGGCGCTTCTTGGCGCGCTTCTCTTCACGTTTTGGGTCATTCCGGGCGGTGGCACACAGGCGGCTCACCGAATCCTGATCGGCTTGTCGGGGGCGGTCGGCGTTGCCCTTCTTCTGCCAGCCGCTTGGCCACCGTGGCGCGACGTTGGGCACGCTGTGAGGGCGGGGGCACTCGTCGTCGCCTCGATCATGGTCGTTCAGCTCGTGAGTAGCGTAACGCCGGTCCCGGGGCCGCTGGTGGCATTGGGTCGATCACTGGCACTGCGCTTGGGCATGCGGAATCCGCAGACGAATGAGCGCTTTCAGCCGAATGTCGTCTACGTCGGTGAGGGCCTGAGCGAGTCGGTGGCAGTCTCTGAGAGTGGCCGCGCCCGACTCTTTCACGTCAGCGGCAAGACAGAGGCCTCGACGTCCCCCAAGGACATTCGGCTCCAGCGGATGCTGTCCCACCTCCCTGCGCTGATCCACCCCAACCCGAAGTCCGTGCTCATCGTCGGCTTTGGTTCTGGCATGACGGCCGGGACATTCCTGGTGTACCCGAGTGTTGAACGCATTGTTATCTGTGAGCTTGAGCCTCTGGTTCCTCGGCGGGTCGCGGAGTACTTCCGCGTTGAGAACTACAACGTGGTGCACGACCCTCGAGTTCAGATCATCTACGACGATGCGCGGCACTACATCCTCACCACGCGAGAGAAGTTCGACATCATTACCTCGGACCCCATCCACCCGTGGGTGAAGGGTTCCGCGGCGCTCTACAGCAAGGACTACTTCGATCTCGTTCGGAAGCGACTCAATCCCGGAGGGGTCGTGTCGCAGTGGGTGCCGCTTTACCAGGCCAGCGAGCAGACGATCAAGGGAG
>JBKJXJ010000049.1:0-6915 GCA_046716125.1 Candidatus Eiseniibacteriota bacterium | reverse complement strand
GGCGTAGGGACCATCGTTGCGGTCGGAGACCAACTCCACCTCGGCGCGTTCCGCATCGTAGCGCAGGCGGGAGTCTGCCACCGGCGCGCGGGCACTGTAGCGCGCCACCCGCAGCACGCCCTCGCGCTCCTCGGTGCTCGGACCCACGTAGGCCCCGAACCCCGAATGCGGCCACGCCAGCATGCCGGCCGCGGCGTCCTCGTCGAGCCAGCCCTGGCGTTCAACGTTCCGGGCGGACACGTGTACGTCAACACCGGGCTGATCAAGGCGGCGGGGAACACTTCCGAGCTGGCCGCGGTGATGGCGCACGAGATCGGCCACGGCGTGTCACGCCACGCGACCGAGCGCGTCAGCAAGGTGTACGGAGTGAATCTCGGCGCGGGGCTCCTGCTCGGCGAGAATGCCTCGACGCTGAAGAAGATCGCCGCCCAGATCGCGGCGGGCGGCCTGGTCGCCTCGCCTTTCTCGCCCCTGCCTGGCGATTGTAGAGCTGGGTGCGCTTTGAAACTCCTTCCGTTCGGGCGGTACGAATCATCGGCCCGCACCGGCAGGTCGAGGCTTACCCACGTTCCAACACGCGTGCCTCCATCGCATTGGAAGTAGGTGCGCCTGTGGCTCGAGCGCGGCATGAAAGTGGCGTGTCTCAGGGCGTGCTCATGCCGAAGGACCAGACGCACCCCCCACTCCTCAAGGAGAGACCCACCATGAAGAACCTCTTGCGAGCATCAGGAAACGGCGCACTGCTGGTGCTGCTGCTGTCAGGCGTCATGACCACCGCATGCGCGGCAACGACCTACCAGTTGGGCAGTAGTTCGGAGACCCCGGCGGCGCAGGGCAAGGCCCGCCTGAAGAACACGAAAAACGGGAACGTCGAGATCAAGCTCAACGTCAAGCACCTCGCACCTCCCGGGCGCATCGTCCCCGGATCCGAAGTGTTCGTCGTGTGGGTGCGTGGCCTGGCCCCGGGGGCCGAAGCGCAGAACCTGGGCGCTCTGAAAGTCGACAAGAATCTGAATGGCAAGCTCACGGCGGTCACCGCGATGTCATCGTTCGATCTCTTCATCACCTGCGAGCAGTCGCAGACGACCCTCGTTCCCTCAGGCCCCGAGTTGCTGCCCGTCCACTACGAAGGCAAGTGATCCAGGCTGGAGCGGTTGTCGCTGGGCGCATGACCTCCGAAGAGATACGGACCATCGACGCGGCGCAGGCGCCGGAATAGCGCACCCGCACCTCGTAGCGCTCCGGCACGTGGTCCAGCCAGCGCGCGATGAACTCGAGCGCGGAGAATCGGTGCGCGCCAGCGTAGGGACCATCGTTGCGGTCGGAGACCAACTCCACCTCGGCGCGTTCTGCGTCGTAGCGCAGGCGGGAGTCTGCGACCGGCGCGCGGGCGCCGTGGCGCGCCACCCGCAGCACGCCCTCGCGCTCCTCGATGCCCGGACCCACGTAGGCCGCGGACCCCGAATGCGGCCACGCCAGCATGCCGGCCGCGGCGTCCTCGTCGAGCCAGCCCTGGCGCACGAACCAGGCGCTGCACCTGAGCGGCGGGGCTACAGCGTCGCCTATCACTCGCTCGCGGGTCTAACCGCGACTGTGTACGGTTAGGATGGGGGGCTCACCTCCATCCCTGATGGGGCCTCCGCGGTCGCGCGGGCCGAATTGGCGAAGTCGATCAATGAGATCATGGAGGCACGGCGGGGGATGTGGAAGCCGGTCGACGGCGGGCAGCCGAGGGAAACGCGGCTTGGGAGCGGTCCCAAGTCGCTCGCGGCGTGGGCGGCCTCTTTCCGGCTGGGCCACGCGGAGGGGGAGGCGCTCTCGGACCTCTTCGTCACTGGCCGCCGGGGCGAGTTCGTGAAGATTCGGTGCACCTACCGGCCGAGAGGAAGCTGGAGTGCGAGCGCGACTGGACCCTGATGTTGGATGCGCTGGAGGCGACACTGGGCTCGTAGCCTGTCGCGGCCGGGCCGACGCCGAACCAGCCGCTGCAGCAGACCGGGCCGGCATGACGGCCTTTCGAGGGATTCCGGTCACACGGCCGGCCCGGCTGTTGAGCTATGTCGTTGGGCACACGGAGTGACCGGTGATGACAACCACGAGACAGAGCGTACTTGGCGGAATTGGCAACACGCCGCTCGTCGAGCTTCAAAAAGTCGTACCGCCGGGCTCGGGGCGCATCGTGGCCAAGCTGGAATGGGCGAATCCGACCGGGAGCATGAAGGATCGAATGGCCAGCGCGGCCATCGAGCGCGCCGAAGCCAACGGGCGCCTGCGGCAGGGCGGAACGGTGGTGGAATACACCGCGGGCACCACTGGTATCTCGCTGGCGTTTGTCTGCGCGGCGAGAGGATACGCCCTGGAGATCGTGTTTTCCGACGCATTCAGTGACGAAAAGCGCCGCACGATGCAGGCGTTCGGTGCGCGCATCACGGACGTGCCGAGCGACAACAAGAAGATCACCGAAGGGCTGATCAAAGCCATGATCAGTACCGCCGCCGAGATCAGCCTGCGGCCCGGCCATTGGTATTGCGATCAACTCAACAACCATGACGCCATTGAAGGATATCTTCCGCTTGGCGACGAACTCTGGCAGCAGACCGGTGGGCGGATCGATGCGTTCGTGCACTCGGTCAGCACGGCGCATTCGATTCATGGTGTCACGAGATCCCTGCTGAAACACAACGACCGCATCCAAACCATCGCCGTCGAACCTGCGGAGTCCGCTGTGCTGTCCGGGAAGCCATCCGGCTCGCATAAGATCGAAGGCATTGGCATTGGATTCATTCCGCCGTTGTGGCAACCTGAACTCGTCAATGACATTCAGACGGTGACAACGGAGGAAGCAAAGGAGATGACGCGGCGATTGGCGCGCGAGGAGGGGATCTTCGCGGGCGCATCGTCTGGCGCGAACGTCGTCGCGGCGATCCACGTCGCGAGGCAGCTTGGCCCTGGTGCGACGGTGGCCACCATCATCGTCGATTCGGGGCTACGATACTTGAGCACCGACGTGTATGCCGGCAAGCCCGGTGCCTAACACCGCATGCACCCGTCGGCCTGCACTTCGCAAGGGAAGGGCGCGAGTCCACGGTGCGGACCACCTACGAGCGCGATCTCGAGGCCGCTCGGCGTCTCGGTCCGGTGCGGGAAGAGGCGAAGAAGACTTCGATCCACCTCGTGCGGAAAATCGGTGGCACGTCGAGGTGCTCTTCGAGAAGCCGGCGCAGATCGATCGCGAGCTGAAGGGGTGGCTCGAGCGGGCGTACGAGCTGTCGAGCCAGGCTCGAGCCCGCGTCTTCCTGGCCGTCCGCTTCTTCCGCACCACTCGCTTCTTGCGGACGGGGCTCTTCTTGCTCGCGCGCTTCTTCCTGCCGCCCACCCGCTCGGGTAGCGACGCCGAGCCGGTCTCGCGGTTCCATTCCTCGTAGGTCTCGGGCTTGATCTTGCCCTCGACCAGCAGCGCGGCGAACGGAGTGTCCCTGGTCAATCAGACGCCGCGTGAGCGTCCGACCGATGAAGCCGGAAGCTCCGGTGACGAGCGCCTTCAGCGAAGCGGAGCCTCCGGATCCGTCGCGCGCCGCTACTTCACCTTCACCACGGCGCCCGTCCAGCGATTCCGATCCGTGCTGAGACGGATGAAATACACGCCGGCGGCGGTCTCACCGCCGTCGTCGCGGCGACCGTCCCAGGTCAGGCTCTGCGGGCCGGCCTCGAGGACCACTCCGCGCGCCAGAGAGCGCACCGAGCGTCCGAGGAGATCGTGGACGACGCATTCCACGGGGCCGGGACGCGCGAGCGTGAACCGGACTTCGGTCCGCGAACGGAACGGATTGGGCCGGATCGTCCGCACACCATCCTGCGCTCCGCCAGGAACGCCGACAGTGGCCGGCGTGGACTGGCGGTTGCCCGGATCGCTGCCCGCGTCGAGCTCGTCGGCATCCAGATAGTTGTCGCCGTCGCGCTCGATCCCCATGCGCCGCCCGCTGCCCGGAGGCACCCCCATGACCGTCAGCTCGCTGCCGGGTCCGGCCAGAGCCCGCAGCGCGGCGCTCGAGAGCGGCGCTTCGGCTTGACGATCGGGCCTCCACGTCCCAGCGAGATACTGCCAGCCGCGATGAATCCCTCCACTCCGCGCCTTGGCTACCAGGTCGCAGAAACCGCTGTCGGCTTGAGCCACCAGCGTGTCCATGCGCGCCACCGCCGCCGCGGGGGGCGCGCCACTGGTGAACGTGATCTGCGCTCCCACGGCGGGCGCCATGCCGGTGTCGAACGCGAGGAGGAACGCCTCCACATCGCGCCGGTTGGCGTTGGGCGTCTGGCTGGAAGGTTGATTGAAGTTGAAGCCGGGGAACTGGAGGAAGTTGAACAGATTGTCCACCGAGCCGTCGTGGACGAATCCGAACCCGCGCTTGTTCTGAGCCCCCGGGGCGTCGGTGAATCCGGTCTTCTTGTACATGTTCCGGAGGTGCGGGACCTTCATGTCCTGAGACTCCGCCAGCGCCTGATTCGGAATGATCTGCCCGTTGGTGCCGGGGCCGCGATTCGTGGCGCTGTGGCAGTTATTGCAGGTGAGAACTCCGTCGGTCGGCTGATTGAAGAAGAACTGCGCTCCCCTCAGGGCGCTCGGCTGACCCAGCGGCGCGTCACGGAAGGTCCGGTTCAGGAACTGATTGGGATTGGGCGGATAGACGAGCGGCAGCGTGAAGGCGTCGAACGCCGCCATCTCGCTGTCGGGAAGCTGCGCGGTGCGTCCCATCAAGCCGACGAACGCGGGATTGAACGCGTCGAGGTCGTTGCGGTCCGCGCGCCAGTGCAGCATGCCGGTGTTAGGAAGTCCCCGCAGACTCTGCGTGGCCATCGGCCCCTTCATGGGATGGACGCTCGCGTCGATCCCCGGCGTGATCTGGCCCGCGGTGTTGATCGGCTGCATGTCTCCCTGCGGATTTCCGAGATCCCAGGAGATGTTGTCGAAGTCGCCGAACACGTGGCAGGAGGCGCACGCTTGGTCGCCGTGGCCGCTGGTGAACCCGCCATAGAAGAACTTGCGGCCGTTCACGATCGCTTCTGGGGTCGGGTCCATGCCGATCGACGCGTTGGCCACGGGCGCGAGGCTCGCTTGATCGAGCGTCTGGAGCTCGTTGCGGAAGCGCCCGACGACGTAGATTCGTCCGCGCGCATCGTCCACGAGCACGCCGGTCGGCCCCGCCACGACGGGAGCGCGCGCCAGGATCGAGCCCGTGACGCTCACTCGCGCGATCCGGTTGTTCGCCAGTGCGGTGACGACCATGGTCGAGTTGTTCGCCCACGCGATGCCGGTCGGGATGCCGATCGCGATGTCGAGATCCGAGGCAGGTCCCGGACTCACGGAGTAGTCGATCGTGGGGTTGAGGTTCAGTGTGCTCACGACGCCCGCCGCGGAGATCACCGCCGCCCGGGTATCCACGGTGTGCCCCTTCAGATTTGGCTCGAACCGCTTGAGATTCCTGGCCTCGGTGGCGGTCACCGCCACGTCCCCCGCGCCGTTCACCGCGAGCCCGAAGTTCACGGTGCCGATGTCCCCGAACGTCTGATCCACCTGGTCCAACGTGGTGGAGATCCTCGCCACGTCGGTGTCGAGCGAGCTGTAGAAGACCTTCCGCTGCCCCGTGGGGTTCGCGGTCGAGCTCCACACCTGGTTTCCCTCGTCCACCCACTGGCCGCCCTGCTCTTGCACGATCAGCGAGGTGATCGGCGGCGCCGGCAGGCCGGCCCTGAGCGGCGGATCGGGCGGTGGCGCCGCGCTGTGCGGCGTCGGAGTCAGGATCGTGACCTCCGCCTCGGAGAGCACCGAGGTGCGATTGCCGGCGTGGAGCACGGCCGCGAAGACGCGCGATCCATCGGAATTCCTGGCCAGAGCGCGAGGCATGCGGCCGGGGATCGGAATCGTCGCGAGCCGCGCGAGCGTACCGGTGTGGAAGACCCGGACCGCGTCCTCCTGCGACACGCTCACGTAGGCCTTGGGCCCGGCGCCTGCGAAGACCACGTCGCTCGGCTCGTCCCCCACGCGCACCGTGGCCCGCACGTGCATCGTTCCCAGGTCCACCACCGAGACGTCGTCGGACAGGTGATTCACGACCCACGCCGTGCCGTCGTCGAGGGCCGCGACCGAGACCGGCTCCATCCCGACGGGGATCTCCGCGATCCGCACCGGGGCCGCTCCGGTCAGATCGAACACCGAGAGCCGATTGTCGGGCGTATTCACGACCAGCAGGCGGTTGCCGTTGGGGGTCATCGCCACCGGATGGACGTGGGAGCTCTCGAAATGGACGAAGTCCAAGGTGTCGGAAACGCGAGACACCAGGGCACGAGGGACCGCGACCAGGCCGAACCCCAGTGCGGCGAGAGCGAAGAAACGGGCGACGAGACGCATGAAGGGGAACCTCTTCGGCGGGCAGGCCGGTGAAGGACGATGGGTGGCCCGGAGCTTCTCTCGAACACCTGGATGAACAACTGTACCACGAGGCCCAGGCTGGATTACGCTTCCTCTGGCGCCTTAAGGATAGGAACTTCCATGCGCGTGGAGCCGACTCTACACCCGTCCCGACACCCCGCTCCACGTGGAGTTCTGCCGTCTGAGCCCCACCCGGCCCTCGGCGCCGCCCGCGACCCCTTCGCCCCGGCCCGCGGCAGCGCCTCCGCCCCCCTCGAGATGCGCGAGGATGCGCCTCACCACCCGAGGCTCGGTGACGAACCCGATGATGCGCGCCTCGCTCCCGCAGTGCGGGCACATCTCGGGGTCGACCCGGAACACCTATCGTGCCACGCATGGTCGATATCCACCGTCGCTGCTGTCGCTGTGGCCGGACTACCCGCCTTTGGTCATCGGCATCCGGGAGTATCACTACGAGCCGAGCGGAGACGCGTACAACCTGTTCTTCG
>JBKJXJ010000048.1:0-5020 GCA_046716125.1 Candidatus Eiseniibacteriota bacterium | reverse complement strand
GTTACCAGGGCGCCAAGCTCATCGTCACCTACCACCCAGCCGCGTGCCTGCGAAACCCGAACTACAAGCGGCCGGTGTGGGAGGACATGCAGCTCTTGGCGCGCGAGTATCTTTCGGATTGATCGGGCGGACTAGCCGGGCCGTGACCCGGGGCGGCGCGGGAGCGCCACAAGAGGGAACTCCATGACGGATGCCATGTCACGGCCGAGCATCGTCTCGGGCCCGGTGCCGCCGCAGGCGGTCGAGGCCGAGCGCTCGGTGCTGGCCTCGATGCTGCTCGGCAGCGAAGCGGTGGGCCGCGCGGTCGAGCTGGTCGAGGCCTCGGTCTTTTACCGTACCGCGCACCAGAAGATCTTCGACGCCATCGTGGCGCTCTACAACCGGAGCGAGCAGGCCGATTCGATCACCGTCACCGAGGAGTTGCGCAAGCGCGGCGACCTCGAGGCGGTGGGCGGAGCCGCCACGCTCGCCCAGATCCTCGAATACGCGACCACGACTGCGAATCTCGAGGAGCACGTCAACATCGTCGCCTCGAAGTCGGTCTTGCGCGAACTGATCCACGCGACGCAGGAGATCCAGGAAGAGTCGTTCGCGGCCTCGGATCAGACCAGCGACATCCTGGACCGCGCCGAGCAGCGCATCTTCGCCATCACCGACGCGCGGGTGCGGCAGGGGTTCGTGCCGCTGAAATCGCTGCTCAAGCCGGCGTTCGAGCACATCCAGACGCTGTTCGAGCGCAAGGAGCACGTCACCGGCGTGCCTTCGGGCTACACCGATCTCGACAAGATGACCGCCGGCTTCCAGAAGGGCGACCTCATCATCATCGCCGGGCGCCCCTCGATGGGTAAGACCAGCCTCGCGGTCAACATCGTCGAGAACGCGGCGATCCGCCATAGCGTGCCGTCGGCGATCTTCTCGATCGAAATGAGCAAGGAGCAGCTCGTGCTGCGTCTGCTCTGCTCGCAGAGCGAGGTGGCGCTGCATAAGGTGCGCAACGGTTTCCTCGGCCACGAGGACTGGCCGCGGCTGACGACCGGGGCGGGCCTGCTGACCCAGGCGCCGATCTGGCTCGACGACTCGGCCTCGCCCACGGTGCTCGAGCTGCGCGCGAAGTGCCGGCGATTGAAGGCCGAGGGCAAGCTGGGCCTGGTGGTCATCGACTACCTGCAGCTCATCCGCGCCGCCGGCCGCGCCGAGAACCGCGTGCAGGAGATCTCGCAGATCACCCGCGCGTTGAAGGCGCTGGCCAAGGAGCTCGACGTCCCGGTCATCGCGCTCTCCCAGCTCTCACGCGCCGTCGAGCAACGCACCGGAAAAGACAAGCGCCCGCAGCTGTCGGACCTGAGAGAATCGGGATGCCTGACCGCCGACACGCGTATCTGGCGGGCGGATACGGGCGCCGAGGTGTCCCTCGGGGAGTTGCTCCTCAAGGGAGAGACCGACATCCCGGTCTGGACCATGGACGAGTCCCACCGTCTCGTCGAAGGGCGGATGACCCACGTCTTCGCGAGCGGCGTGAAGCCGGTGTTCGAATTGCGGCTCGCATCGGGACGCAGGGTGAAGGCGAGCCCGAACCATCCCTTCCTGACCCTCGATGGGTGGCGGAGATTGGATCAGCTCGCGATCGGCGAGCGCCTTGCGGCTGCCGCCCGGACTCCGACCGTGATCCCTGCAGGAGTCGACGGATGGGCACAAGTCGTGCCCCGGGAGCATGTCGAATCTCATGGGGCGTTGCTGATCGAGGCGCCAGTGGCCAGCTCCCTCGCCGAGTCCGACGTGTTCTGGGACACGATCGTTGCGATCGAGCCGAAGGGCGACGAGCCGGTCTTTGACGCCACCGTCCCCGGCACGCACAACTTCATCGCAGACGGCATCGTCGCCCACAACAGCGTCGAGCAAGATAGTGACGTCGTGATGTTCGTATTCCGCGAGGAGTACTACAAGCCGGACGATCCCACGCTCAAGGGCAAGGCGACCATCATCATCGGCAAGCAGCGCAACGGACCGACCGGCGACGTGACGCTCACCTTCCTGCGCGAGTTCACGAAGTTCGTGCCCTACAGCCCGATGATGACGGGCGAGACCGAGCCCGACTTCTAGGCGATGGAGGAGTTCCTTCCCGTCCGCGGTTTCCACTACGTGCGGACGCGTGCGCTCGACTGGGTCGCGGAGGTCGGACGCGTCACCCTCCTGATGCGCGACATCGCGCGCTTCCTGGTGCCGGGGATGCGCTCCTTCGGGCGCGTCGTTGATCAGATGGGCACGATCGGCGTCGGCTCGCTGTGGCTGGTGGTCGTCGTGAGCCTCTTCACCGGTGCGGTCGCGGCGGTGCAGGCGGCCTACCAGTTCACCTCGGTCGTGCCGATGCGCTTCCTGGGCTCGGTCGTGTTGCGCTCGGTCATCATCGAGCTGAGTCCGGTCCTCACCGGGCTGGTCGTGGGTGGCCGGGTGGGCGCGTCGATTGCGGCCGAACTGGGCACCATGAAGGTCACCGAGCAGATCGACGCGCTGCGCGCGATGGCCATCCACCCGGTGCGCTACCTGGTGGTGCCGCGCGTGGTCGCGGCGATCGTGATGTTGCCGGTGATGACCGTGCTCTCGGACGCGATCGCGGTGTTCGGCGGCTGGGTGGTCGCCGTCACCTCGATCGGGATGTCCTCCCACACCTACACGCAGGCACTTAAAGACTTCTTCCTGATCAAGGACCTCATGTCCGGGCTCATCAAGGCATTCATCTTCGGCGGCATCATCGGGGTGATGGGCTGCTACTACGGGTTCGCGACCGAGGGAGGCGCCGAGGGCGTGGGAACGGCGACGACGCGCGCAGTCGTGGGCTCGTGCGTCCTGGTCCTGATCAGCGACTACGTGCTCGCGAACGTCCTCTTCCGCTTCGTCTTCGCCAAATGATCCGGATCCGGGGGCTCAAGAAGCGGCTGGGGGCGAAGCAGGTGCTCAATGGCGTGGATCTCGATATCGAGGCCGGCGAGACCGTCGTCGTCATGGGGCGCAGCGGCGGCGGCAAGAGCGTGCTCCTCAAGCACATCATCGGCTTGATGGCCCCGGACGAGGGCAGCATCCAGGTCGAGGAACAGGAGCTCGTCGGCATGGGCGAGCGGGACCTGGACACCATGCGCCGGAGCTTCGGGATGCTGTTCCAGAGCGCCGCGCTCTTCGACTCGCTGACGGTGGGCGACAACGTGGGCCTCGGGCTGCGCGAGCATCTCCGGCTCGACGACGCCGAGGTCGGCCGGCGGGTGGCGGAGCGGCTCGACTGGGTGGGACTGAGCGGGGTCGAGGCGATGAAGCCGGCGTCTCTGTCGGGCGGAATGCGCAAGCGGGTCGGGCTCGCCCGGGCGCTCGCGATGGACCCCCGCTACATCCTGTACGATGAGCCGACCACCGGGCTCGACCCGATCATGGCCGACGCGATCGACCAGCTCATCCGAGGTTTGCAGAAACGCCTGGGCGTCACATCGATCGTGGTGACCCACGACATGACCAGCGCCTACAAGGTCGCGGACCGCATGGTGATGCTGCACGAGGGGAGGATCGTGTTCTCGGGCACTCCCGACGAAACGCGCAACGCCTCCGATCCGGCGGTGCGTCAGTTCGTGATGGGATCGAGCACCGGTCCGATACGACCGCTCTAGAGGAGGGGACGAGCCAGTGAGCCGCAGGACCGAGATCGAAGTGGGGCTGACGGTGCTGGTCGCCGTGGGCGTCCTGCTGTGGGGCGTGACCTGGCTCAAGGATTTCCAGTTCCAGCGCTCCGTCAAGGTCTGGCACGTCGCGTTTCCCCAGACCGGCGGGCTCGGGCCGAGCAGCGAGGTGCAGGTCAACGGCATCAAGAAGGGCTCGGTCCAGAAGATGCGACTGACCGGCGACGGCGTTCTGGTCGACCTGGCGATCGCCGCGGACGTGGAGCTGACCCGCGATTCACGCGTGATCATCCGCAACATGGGGTTGATGGGCGAGAAGGTGATCGGCGTGGACCTGCGCAGCACAGGCGGCGCGTGGACGCAGCAGGACACGATCCCGGGCGGCTACGAGAAGGGCATCCCCGAGGTCATGGGAGACGTGGCGCTCACCATCGAGTCGGTGACGCAGCTCTCCGCGCGACTGGCCAGCTTGATCGAGGTGACCGACAAGAAGGGCGATCTGACCGGGACGCTCAAGAACATGCGCGGGGCGAGTGCGGAGCTGGAGGCGACCCTCAAGGAGACCCGTGTCTCGCTCAGGTCCACGCTCGACAACGCCTCCGCGGCCGCGAAGACCGCCAGATCGCTGACGACCGATCGCGAGGGGCAGCTCGGCAAGGCGATCGACAACTTCTCGTCCGCCGCCGACAAGCTCGACCGGCTCTCGGGCCGGCTCGACTCGCTGCGCTCGGTGCTCCAGACGGTGGCGAACAAGGTGGACCGCGGCGAGGGCTCGCTCGGCAAGCTGGTCAATGACCGCAAGCTCTACAACAACGTCACCGCGACGATGGACTCGCTCCAGGCGCTGATCGGCGACATCAAGAAGAACCCCCGCAAGTACATCAAGCTCGAGATCTTCTAGGAACCACGATGGCCAAGGCGGCGAAGAACCACTTCTTCTGTGGCGCCTGCGGCAACGAGGAGGCGCGCTGGTTCGGGCGCTGCCCCTCGTGCGGCGCATGGAACACGGCGGCCGAGGCCCCAGCGTCCAGTTCGTCGGGCGCGGTGGGCGCGGGCGCTGTGAAGGGCGGGCGCGCCCAGGCGCGCGAGCGCACCGGACGCGCCCGCTGGGCCCCAGCTTCCGGATCCGCGGGATCCGCGGCGGCGACCGGGCCGCGGCCGCTCGCGGGCGGGGAAGTGAGCGCCCCCGCGCGCCTCATCACCGGCATGCGCGAGCTGGACCGGGTGCTGGGTGGTGGCCTCACCGGCGGCTCGCTGCTGCTCGTGGGCGGTGACCCTGGCATCGGCAAGAGCACGCTGGTGCTCCAGGTCGCCGCCTCGCTCGCCGCCGGCGGCCAGACGGTGCTCTACGTGGCGGGCGA
>JBKJXJ010000047.1:0-3688 GCA_046716125.1 Candidatus Eiseniibacteriota bacterium | reverse complement strand
ACCGCACCAGCATGCTGTCCACGGCGGGCCGGGGCCAGAACGCCGAGGATCGCACCGCCATCAGCGGCTCGAGCAGGGCGTGGTAGCGGGCGAACAACGTGAGCGAACCGTACTCGGGCGTCCCGGCGGCGGCCGCCAGACGCTCGGCGTACTCCTTCTGCACCAGCAACACCGCGCTCTTGATGACCGCGCGCTGGGCGAAGATGCGTTCCAGGATCGGGGTGGTGATGTTGTAGGGGATGTTGCCGACCACGGCGAGCTTGGCGACGCAGTGGGTCGCGGCCAGCGCCGCGAGGTCGAGTTCGAGGAAGTCCGCCTCGACCAACTCGACCCGCGGGAACCCGCTCAGTTCCTCGCGCATGAGCACGGCGAGTCCGCGGTCCATTTCGACCGCCACCAGGTGCCGCACGCGACGGGCGAGCCGCAGGGTGAGAGCACCTGCGCCGGGGCCGATCTCGACCGCCACATCGTCGGGGTCGAGGCGGCAGTGCTCGACGATCCGATCGGCCAGCTCCTCGCGCACCAGGAAGTTCTGGCCCATGCGCTTGCGCGGCGAAAGACCATGGACGGCGAGGAGTTCCTTGACCCTGCTCGCCCCGGTGGATTCGGAGGCGGCGCGCTGACGGAGGTAGGACGAGGCCCGCGGGGCGCGGGAGGGGCGGCTCATGCGCGCAGTGTATGCGAGGCGCGCGCGGGCCGAGAAGCGGAGAGCGCCGGGTCAGTCCGCCTTCGGACCCGCCGGATGGCCGACCCGTGGCACCGGTGATGTCAGGCGATCAGTCGGCGTGCCTCGCCGGTCAACGCTTCGTGCGCCATGTCGCGGGCGTAGGGATCGGGCGAGGTGGCGATCACCTGGCGGAGCGCGGACTGCCCGTCCTCCCCGAGCTCCTTGAGCGCGTAGGCCGCGTGGTGACGCACCCACCAGGACGCATCGGTGAGGCGCGCGGCCAGCGCATGCGTGGCGAGCGGGGCGCGCACGCGTCCCAGCGCGCGGGCGGCCTGGGCGCGCACTTGCCAGGCCTCGTCCCTGAGCGCGGCGATGAGCGAGGTGGTGCACTCGACGGCGTGGAGCAGTCCCAGGGCGCGCGCCGCCGCCGCCCGCATGTCGAGGTCGCCCTCCGCGAGACGCCGCTCGATCGCCTCGCGCGCGGCGACGTATCCGGCGATGCCGAGCGCGTCCACGACCGCCAGTTCGATTCGGGAGTCGTGGATGCCGCGCTCGATCGCCCGCGCCATCACCGGGAGCCCGCCGCGCCCGTAGGAGCGCAGGAGCGCGACCAGGGCGTTGCGATGCCGGTGGGCGAGCGCGCTCTCGTGCGCGAGGATCCACCGCAGCGCGCGGCGGTCGCGGAAGCGCGCGAGCGCCGTGGCGGCGGCGAACGTGACCATCTCGGGGCCGCGCGTGAGGGCGCGCCGCAGCGCGCTCCAGGACGCGCGCGAACGCAGGAGCGACAGGCGCCGGGCCGCGAGGGCGCGGCGCCAGGGCGAGTCATCCGTCAGAGCGCGGCGCTCGGCCGCCGCGTGGCGCGAGCGCGCCAGGGCTTGCGAGAGCCTTAGCCACTGCCGGCGCTTGAGCCTGAGCGCGGGCGACTCGAGGGCGGTCCAGTAGGAGCCCTCGTCGGCCGCGTCGGCGGCGCGGGCGATGCGGGGGGCCGTCTCCTCGCCGTCGAGGAAGCGACGGAAGCTTCGCACCAGCGTCCGATGGCGGTTCCGCTGGTGCCGGCGCTGTCTCCGGCCATGGGCTCGAACCGCGTAGCTGGCGACCCCGATCGTCGCCAGCACGATCGCGAGCGCCGCCGGCCAGGGCGTGGCGAGGTCGGTCATGGGAGTGGGCATATCAAGAGGGGTTTCGACAGGATCGACCGGGGGCTTGAGGGCCGTGCTCGCTTAGGATGTGGTAGGAGTCCCGACGCCCGCCCGGATCGCCGCGGCGGGAACGGGAGACATCATGAGCGAGCTCACGGCATCCACGGCCCGGGCCGTCGTCACCCGGCTGGCCCACGCCCTCGACGCCGACGACTTCACCGCTGCGCTGGCGTGTCTGGACGACGATTGCGTCTATGTCGGCCTGGACGAGACCTGGACCGGCTCCGAGGCGATCATCGGCTCCTACGCCGACGCCTCGGCCTGGGCGCACCGCACGTTCGACGAGGTGCGCTACGCGAGCGAGGTCGGAGAGGCGACCGGAACGACGGTGCCGGTCACGTTCACCGACTATCTCATCAAGGCGGGCGGACGCTGGCATCGCTACCGCTGCCGGCAGGAGTTCACAGTCGGAGCCGGCGGCCGGATCGTGCGCATCACCCACCACGAGCTGCCGGGCGAGCGCGATGGGCTGGACGCCTACTTCCGGGAGTGCGGGATCGAGCGGTAGCTACCCGGCCGATTCGGCCGAACCCGGCCTTCGCGCCCGTTCTTTCGACGCGCGGTTCCGCGCGCCCTCACGCTTGTGGCGCATGAACTCGGCGCCGTACGCGCGCTCCGCCTCGAACTGGTTGTGTGCCCGGCACAGCAGCCGGATCCAGCCTACGGTTGCCTCCCCGCCCTTGGCGTAGGGCTCGACATGGTCGTACTGGAGATCCTTGCGTTCCTCGCAGCGGTGGCCCGTGTCGCTCGTGAACGTGCACCGGCCGCCATCCCGTTCCCACACCGCACGGCGGACGGCGTCGGGGATGTGGCGGCTGTCGGAGTTGGAAGGCCGATGGCCGGCACGCGGGTGCTCGGTCGCGGCGCACTTGCGCTGCAGGAGCTTCTCCTTCGCGGTCCGGAGCGCGTACTTGAGCACCGCCCCCATCTGCCCCGGCGGGACGTCATGGCCGAGCAGGTTCTCGACATCGACTAGCAGATCCTGGGTCTCCTGGTCGACGGTGAGCTGCCAGCCGAACCGCCCGGGCGCGAGCGGGGTCACCACCGAAATGACAGGGTCGTCTATCCGCGCTGGCGCGGATGAATGTACCGGCGAGATACAAACTTCGATGACCGGGCCCGCGATCACAGGCGCCTGTCCCTGCGCCACTTGCGGCGGGGCCGGAAGAGCTATGGGAGCCGGGGGAGTCGCCGGAGCCGTGCCCAGGCTCGCGATGAACGTGGGCAGGTCGGGCTGGGGGAAGCGCTGGGCCAGCAGGAGCTGGATCTCGCGCTTGGTCCTGTGAAAGCCCGCCGCCAGCAGGTCCCCGGCGTTCTCCTCGGTCAGGTGAGGCGCCAGGAGCGAGATCCCGGTGAGATGGATCCGCCCATCCGCCAGGGCTTCGAAGATCTGCGGGAACCGGCGGGCCGCACGGGCTGCCCGGATGCGCCGGCAGGCGATGTCCTCGGACATCTTGAGCTCGCCGACACAGTAATCGTACATCGAAGCGCAGCCGTCCTCGAGGTAGAGCTTGCGGGCGATGAACTCTGCAATATGGACGACGATGAGGGCGGTGGTGCCGAAGTCGGTGAAGATCAGCTGCCTGAGGTCATGGCGGAGCGTGGAGCTGGCGAGGTGCCGCAGCGAGTAGAGGCGCACGGACGGATCTCCGCGGGGGCGAGAGCGCGGGGGCGCAGCACATTCATACCATGCGTGTTTTCGACGCTCGTAGAGCCCCATACGCCGCACATCTCGACCCGACGACAGAACTCTGGCGCGCGCTGTCGCGAGAGCTCTTCTGTTGGCAGCACGCGCGTCCTGGCGAGCGATGGCGGGAGGGTC
>JBKJXJ010000046.1:0-12033 GCA_046716125.1 Candidatus Eiseniibacteriota bacterium | reverse complement strand
AGCCGCGCGACGAGCGCGCGCGCTTCGTGCGCGTCATCCTGGACGAGGTGGGCCGTCTCGATCGGATCGTGACGGGGCTGCTCCAGTACGCGCGTCCGCGGGCCCCCGAGCTGCGGCCGACCTCGCTTGCGCCCTGCATCGAGCGTGTGCTCGAACTGGCCGCCGAGGCGATCACGCAGGCGCACGTCGTCGAGGTGGACGTGGCGCCCCGGCTGCGGCCGGTATACATTGACCCGGACCTGGTGACCCAGGTCCTGCTCAACGTCACACTCAACGCCGAGCCGGCCATGCCCGGCGCCGGCACGCGCCGCTTCGAGGTGCGGCGGGTGCGCCGCCGGGCGCCGCCGCGCGGGCCGGGACGTCGCTCGGAGGACCGTGCGGACCGGCGCAAGGTCGAGCGCAGTTCCGGGCCGGGCGCCGCCTGGATCGCGTACCAGCAGGTGAGGGTCATCGATACCGGCGTCGGCATCCCGCGCCAGGCACTGCGGAACCTGTTCGACCCGTTCTTCTCGACGAAGTCCGGGGGCACCGGGCTGGGCCTTTCGATCTCCCAGTCGATCATGCAGGAACACGGCGGCGCGATCGCGATCGCGAGCCGCGAGGGACACGGCACCACGGTGCTGCTTAACTTCCCGATGGAGAAACGGCATGGCCAGAGGCGAGAGCCCCACGCAGACGCAAGGCGCCAGGACCATCCTGATCGTCGACGATGAGCGCACGCTGCGCTTCAGCCTCGGCGAATGGGCCCGCGACGCCGGGTTCTTTCCGCTCGAGGCGGCCAGCGAGAGCGAAGCGCTCGACCGGATCCGCGACCACGAGGTGGACGTCGTCGTCCTCGACCTGAAGCTGGCCGACGAGGACGGGATGCAGGTCCTGCGACGGCTGCGCGAGGTGGACCCGATGCTGCCGGTGGTCATGCTCACGGGCCACGGCACGGTCGAGCACGCGGTGCGCGCGACCCGGCTCGGGGCCTACGACTTCGTGCTCAAGCCGCCCGACCTCGAACACCTCGAGGTCGTGCTGCGCCGCGCGATGGAGCACTCGCGCCTGCAGCGTGAGGTGGACCACCTGCGCGCGGGCACGGCGGTCTCGGCGACCCTGCTTGGGGAGAGCGCGGGCCTGAAGCAGGTCATCGTGAAGCTCGACAAGGTTGCGCGCAGCAACGCGGCCACCGTGCTGATCCACGGCGAGACCGGGACCGGCAAGGAGCTCATGGCGCGATATCTCCACGCCAGGAGCGCGCGTGCCGGGGCGGCGTTCATCGACCTCAACTGCAGCGCGATCCCCGAGCAGCTGCTCGAGAGCCAGCTGTTCGGTCACGAGAAGGGCGCCTTCACCGACGCCAAGCACTTCAAGAAGGGACTGTTCGACCTCGCCGACGGCGGGACCCTGTTCCTGGACGAGATCGGGGAGATGGCGCCCCAGCTTCAGTCGAAGCTGCTGCGCGTGCTCGAGACCCGCAACTTCCGCCGCGTCGGCGGCCATGCCGACATCCAGGTGGACGTGCGCATCGTCGCCGCCACCCACCGGGACCTCAAGCGCCAGGTGGCGGACGGCCGGTTCCGCGAGGACCTCTACTTCCGGCTCAACGTCGTGCCGATCCAGATGCCACCGCTGCGCGAGCGGCGTGACGACGTCGAGGTGCTGGCCCGACACTTCATCGCCCGGTTCTGCGGCGAGATGGGACGCGCTCCGGCCAAGGTTCACCCCGCCGCCCTGCGCGCGCTGACCGACTACGCCTGGCCCGGCAACGTGCGCGAGCTGAGGAACGTGATCGAGCGCGTGCTGCTGCTGGAAGCCGATGACGACATCCTGCCCCAGCACCTGCCGGCGGAGTTCGCCGCCGGCGCGCCGATTGGGACCGGCGGCGCCGCGAAGATCCCGACCGGGGATGCCTTCCCGCGGGGCTTGGTGCGGCCGCTCGCCCAGGTCGAGCAGATGGCGATCGGGCATGCGCTCGCGGTGTGCGAGGGGAATAAGACCCGTGCCGCCCTGATGCTGGGCATCTCGCGACAGACCCTGCGCACCAAGCTGAACGAGTTGCGCATGGAGGACGAGCCGGAGACCGCGCCGGACGCCTGAGCGGCGCCACCCGCCGCTCCCCGCGACACCGACCGACCGATCAGGAACAGGTCGTAGTCCGCCGCCGGGCGTCTTGAGGTTGGGCGGGCGGAATGCACGCGAACCGCATCCGCTTGCACGAGCCCCACCCACAGCCGTCGGGGACACCGCCCCGCGCCGGCCCCGCGTTCCGGATGAGGTTTCGAGCCTAAGTCCCTACCGCCATGACAAATGGGTGACGGTCAGGGGCATCCGCCGTCGGTGGGAGCAGGGGCTCGACGGCGTCATACCCCCCACCCCGGACGCCGGACTGCAGGCTGGCACGCCCACTGCAAAAGACTCCCGCGGACCTGAGACCAGCGGGGGTGTCCGCCACATGCCTCACATCCTGATCGTGGAAGATGAGCCGTCGACTTCGTGGGCCCTCGCCGAGGGCCTCGTTGACGATGGATTCACCATCGACACCTTTCGCACCGCCGAAGAGGCGTGGGTTTGGCTCAAGACCGGCCGCAGCGATCTGGTCATCAGTGACCTGCGGCTGCCGGGCATGAGCGGCATCGACCTCGCGCGCAAGCTCAAGCGAGGGCGCCATGCCCAGCCGGTCATCATCGTCACCGCCTATGGCACCCCGGACTCGATGCGTGACTTCGCCGCCGCGGGCGTAACCGACTGCTTCCCGAAGCCCTTCCCGATGGACGGGCTGCGCCGCTCGGTGCACAAGGCACTCGCCGTCGCCGCCGAACCGCGCAAGCCGCGCCGCCGGGGGACCTCGTGCTGAGCCAGGTCATCCCGATCTCACGTCCTGGGCGCGCACGGCGCCCGCGCAATCCGGGCCGCAACCGCGTCGCCGCGGCGCTCGAGCGCCGGGGAGCGCGCGAGCGCCTGGTCCTGACGCTGCTGATCTACGAGCGGCTCTATCCCATCGAGGTCGCCGACGCGCTCGGCATCTCGCTGCGTCAGGTCGAGCGCACCTACGACGCCCTGCTCGCCGAGCTGCGGCGGTCCACGGCGCGCGGCGCGGGGCGGACCCGCGCGCGTGCCAGCTCGCCCGCCCTGCGCGCCCGCAAGGCGGCCTGACCGTGTCGGCCCACTCAAACGCCGGCCGGGATCGTTCACGGCCCATGCCCGCCACGGCCGCGGCCCGTCTCGACGATATCCAGGCGACGCTGAGCGTGCTGAGACACGAGCAGACGCGGTTCGAGCGTCTCGGCTTCGAGAACCCGATGTTCCGGTGCCACGCGGAGCTCCGCTACTGGAACTTCCTCGCGGCCCTTCACTCGCTGCCGGCCGATCGCGGCCCGGCCACGCCGATCGGAGATGACCCGTGGCCCGTCCCGTCCGCCCGCTAGGCGCCTCGCGCGCCGCGAAGGCCGCCCCGAGCGGACGCCGCCCCCTGCGGTTGGTCCGTCGTCGCGGACCGGCCGGCACGGCCGCCGCCGCCGCCACGCCCGATCATCCGTCGCGCTGGACCCGCCCGCACGTGCGCACGATCGCGATCGCCAGCGGCAAGGGCGGGGTCGGCAAGAGCAACCTCGCCGCGAACCTCGCGGTCGCACTGGGGGAGCTGGGCGCCCGCGTCCTGCTGCTCGACGCCGACATCGCCCAGGCCAATCTCGATCTGCTGCTCGGCGTCAATCCGCGCTTCGACCTTCAGCACGTGCTGGCGGGGGACAAGTCGATCGAGGAGATCGTCGTCCAGGGCCCGCGCGGCGTCTCGCTCGTGCCTGCCTCCTCCGGCGTGCCCGAGCTGGCGGAGCTGGACGACTACCGGCTCGAGTGCCTGATCCGCGGGCTCGGCAACCTGGAAGCCAACGCCGACATCATCCTGATCGACGCCGCCTCGGGGACGTCGCGTCAGGTGCTCACCTTTTGTCTCGCCGCCGATGAGGTCGTCATCGTCACGACGCCCGAGATGCCCGCGTTCTCGGACGCTTACGCGATGATCAAGCTGCTCCAGCAGCGCGGGCTCACCCGGGCCCCGAGCCTGGTGGTGAACGCCGCCGGAAGCGCCGACGAGGCCGAGGAGGTCGCCCATCGCCTGCGTCTGGTCGCCCGCCGATTCCTGAAGCTCGAGCCCGAGATGTGGGGCTTCGTGCCCTTCGACGCCGCCATCCCGCGCGCCGTACGGCGCCAGGAGCCGGTGGTCACCGCGTTCCCGCGGTCCTCCGCGGCCGCCGCCTATCGCGCGCTCGCCGCCCGACTCTGGGAGACGTCCGCCGGTCCCGATTCCCCGCAGCAGTCGCTGGTCGAAAAACTCGAAGCCTAGGAGGACCCATGTCCCGCGTCGCCGCAGCCGTTCGTAGACGGGAGCTTCCCGCGAGTATGCCGATCCCCGGGCCGGCCATGGCCACGGCCCCTGCGGACGCCAGGCTGCGCTCGCGCGACGATCTGCTGCGCCGGTTCGCGCCGCTCGTGCGGCATGTCGTCGAACGCGTCGCGACCACGTTGCCGCGCACGGTGGATCACGAGGACCTCTATTCGGCCGGCGTGCTCGGGCTGCTCGACGCCCACGCCAAGTTCGATGTCGGCAAGGGCGTCAAGTTCGAGACTTACGCGGTCTGGCGTATCCGCGGCGCCGTGCTCGATCAGCTTCGTGCGCTCGACTGGGTGTCGCGCTCGATGCGCCGCAAGGCCCGCAACCTCGACGGCGTCACCCGCAAGCTCGACCAGAAGCTGGGCCGGGCCGCCTCCGAGGTCGAGCTGGCGCGCGAGATGAATCTCTCCCGCGCCGACTTCTACCGGTTGCTCGATCAGGTGCGTGGCGCCGTGCTGGTCTCGCTCGACGAGAACCGCTCGGCCGAGGACCAGGAGCCGAGCACGCTCGCCGATCACCTGCCCGACCCGACCGCCGTCAACCTCGAGGAACGGCTGGAGGAGGAGGAGCGCAAGGTCGTTCTGCTGCGCACCCTCGATCACCTGCCGGAGCAGGAGCGCCTCGTCGTGGCCCTCTACTACTACGAGCACCTCACGCTCAAGGAGATCGGCCGGGCGCTCGGGATCTCCGAGTCGCGCGTCTCCCAGGTCCACACGCGCGCGATGTCCCGTCTGCGGCTGCGACTCCAGCACGCGCTCGATGCCGACGCCTGAGCGGCCGATCCGCGAACCCCAGCGACCCGGGAGACGATCGACTCGATGACCACCGCTCGAAACACGCCGCGCACGACTTCCGAGCAGCGGGCCGGCCGGAGGGCCGGCCCCCGAGCCGGCCCCAACGCCGGTCAGCCCGCCGCACAGCGGGCGACCCCACGTGCCTCCGACGCGGCCGACGACCGTGGCTTGCGCCGCCGCGCCTCGCGATCGCTGTGGTCCGCGTGTGAGGCGCTGCTGGCGGCGTCCGAGCCACGCTCGCTCGCCCGCGCGCTCGACCGGATGTCGGAAGCCTTCGATTGCGACGGCGTGGCGCTGCATGCCATGGGCTCCAGTGGCGAACTCGAACCCTGGTGCGCGCGCGGGACCTGGCGGACCGAGGTCGGAGACCTGCGGGGCTGCCTGAGCGTGCCGCTGCTCCGGGGCGGCGAGCGGGTCGGCACCCTCGACCTGCTCGGGCGCGCGGGTCGTCCGTTCCAGCCGTCCCAGATGGGCCTGATCCGCACCGCCGCCGGAGCCATCGGCGCCGCGCTCGGCACCCGGCTCGAGCTCCAGCGCCTGCGCTCGATGCCGGGACGCGATTCCCTGACCGGGCTCCCGGACGCGCGCGCGTTCCAGGGCCTGCTCGAGAGCGAGATGTCGCGCGCCCGCCGCCACGGCGTGCCGCTCGGCCTCGCGCTCGTGGACCTGGATCGCTTCGGGGCTCTCAATGCCCGGTACGGCCGCCCGGTCGGCGACGCCGTACTGGCCGAGGCGGCGCTGGTCCTGCGCCTCGCCCTGCGTGAGTCCGACGTGCTGGCCCGGGTCGGCGCCGACCAGTTCGGCGTGCTCCTGCCCGAGACCGATCTCGCCCCGGCGCAACGCTGCGGCGAGCGACTGCGTCACGCGCTCGAGGAGCACCGCTTCTCCCGGGTCGGGCGCATCAGCGCCTCGATCGGGATCACCGCCAGTCCGCGGGGCGGCATGGAAGGGCTCGAGCTGCTGGCCAGCGGCGATCAGGCGCTGGCCCTGGCCAAGAAGTCCGGCCGGCGGCGGGTCGCCGCGTTCGAGTCCTCCCCGGTCCACTGAGCCGTGAACGAGCCGAGCCGGTTGGAACGGGGTCATGCGGCAGACACGCCCGCGGAGCACGAGAGCGTGCTCGGCGCGCGCGTGCTGATCGTGGACGACGAGTCCAGCGTGGTCGAGGTGTTCCAGGAGTTCCTCGCCTCCCAGGGTTACGCCCTGAGCGTCGCCGGCAACGGCGAGGAGGCCGTGCGGATGCTGCCCGAGCTCAGGCCCGAGATGATCCTCACCGACCTCAACCTGCCCGGGCTCTCGGGGCTCGAGGTCATGCGGGCGGCGAAGCGGGTGGACCCCGAAGTGTGTGTCGTGGTCGTGACCGGATACGCCTCGGCCTCCACGGCGATCGACGCGCTCCGGCAGGGCGCCTACGACTACGTCACCAAGCCCTTCGATCTGGACGACGTCTTCCAGATCGTCGAACGCGGCATCGCCAACCGGCGCCTCAAGGTGCTCAACCGGGAGCTGATCGAGGAGCTGCGTCAGAAGAACGAGATCCTGCGCGAACACGAGCACGAGCTTCGCGAGCGGGTCCGCGTGGCGACCTCGCAGATGACCAGCCTCTACGAGGTGGGCAAGGAGATCAGCGCGGACCTGGACCTGGACCGCCGGCTGGCGGTCATCTGCAATCGCGCCGCCGACCTCAGCGGGGCGCGCGCGGCGCTGGTGTATCTCCGGCAGGAGCAGGGCGACGTGTTCCATCCCGCCGCGACCTACGGCGTGCCCCTGGTGGCCGACGATGGCGTCTCGTTCCAGCTGGGACAGGGGCTGCTCGGCCGCAGCGCGCTCGACCAGGTCGTCGCGAGCGTCGTGGGCGACCCGGGCGGGGCGGACGGATCGGTCGTGGAGGTGTCCGGCGTGGACGGGGGGGCGTCGGCCGTGCTCGTGACGCCGCTGGTGGATGAGAGCCAGGTCATCGGCGTGCTGGCGGTGATCGACAAGGCCGGGGGATTCCTCGCCGAGGACGAGAGCTTCATGGCGCTGTTCGCCTCGCAGTCGGCGATCGCGATCCGCAACTCGCAGCTGTTCGAGCGTACCCGCAGCCTGGACCGGCTCAAGTCCGAGTTCGTGGCGGTGGTGTCGCACGAGATCCGCACCCCGCTGACATCGGTCAAAGGAGCGGTCGAGCTGCTCGCCGACGATCACTACTTCACCAACAGCGAACAGCAGTCCAAGCTCCTCTCCATCGCCCACGCCAACGCCGAGCGCCTGCTCGTGCTCATTAACGACATCCTCGACTTCTCGCGGCTCGAGTCGTCGTCGCTGCCGATGAGCCTGGAGCTCCAGCGACTCGAGCCGATCGTGACCCAGGTCACCCAGAACCTGCGCACCCAGATCGAGGAGCGCCGCCTCCAGCTCGAGGTCGTCATCTCGCCCGGCCTGCCCGACGTCATGATCGACGGGCACCGGATCGCCCAGGTGCTCACCAACCTGATCTCGAACGCCATCAAGTTCTCGCCCGCCGGGGGCCGCATCGACATCACCGCCGAGCCCTGGTCCGGGTGCGTGCGGGTCGGCGTGCGTGATCGGGGAGAGGGCATCGCGTCGCAGGATCTTCCCAAGCTGTTCCAGAAGTTCTCCCAGATCGATTCGTCGGCCACGCGGCAGGCCGGCGGCACGGGACTGGGCCTCGTCATCTGCAAGGGGATCGTCGAGCAGCACGGTGGGGTGATGTCCGTCGAGAGCACCCCGGGAGTGGGCAGCACGTTCTACTTCACATTGCCACCGGCGGCCGCCCCCGCGGCAGTCTCCGCTTGACCGTTCGCGAGAGCCGCCACTAGCTTCGTCCGGTGCCGGCGCCGATCACGGCGCACGGGACCAGGCGGCAGGATGCCGCACCACGGAATGAGCGCCATGGACGACGACTCGAAATGCGATCGCGATCCGCTCGGGGAGTCCGCGAGCGGTTCCGACGAACCGATCCCCGCGTCGGCCGACGATGACGCGCCACTGACCGGATCGGGCCCCGGGCGGCTCGGGGTCGCCCCATCACGGGATCCCGGGACGACCGGCGCCTGGCTCCACGTCGTGAGCGGAGCGACCGTCCCTTCGCTCTCGCGCGCGGTCTTCGAGCTCGCGGCCCGGTTCCTCGCCGGCGGCCACCGTGTCCTGCTGGTGGACGGGGCGCCCAGGCTGCGTCTCCATGACCGGTTCGATCGCGAGTCGCGCTGGGGGGTGATCGAGTGCCTGCTCGGAGAGTTCCCGGCGCTCGGACTGGTCCAGGACTCGGGCCGCCTCGGGCTATATCTATTGGCGCACGGGACGCCCGCCGGGACGCCCGCCGGGACGACGGAGTGGACCGGGCTCGGGCGACTGCTCGAAGCGATCCAGCCGCACTTCGGTCGCGCGATTCTGGCCGTAGACCCGGATGCGCCCGGGGCGATCGGCGAAGCATTGGCGGGCGTCCACCTCGAGGGCTGGTGGCCTCAGGGGGGAAGCGAGGCCCGGCGCGCTGCGGGGATCGGAGGCCGGCTCGGTATCCAGTTCGCGGACTTGGACTTGGATTCGATGCTGCTTCCAAGACTCGAAGCATTGGACGCCCGACTCTGGACCCTGCTCGCACCCCCGGCGCTGGTCGAAGCACCCGACGCCGCGCCGGCCGAAGCGCCGGCGGGGGAATCCACCCAGTCCACGGAACCGGTCACCCTGGACAGCGACGCGCGCGTGCGCGAGCGACTACGATTCCTCCTCTGGATGTGCCGGGTCGAGGCCGAAGGAGGGAAGCCGGTGCCCTCAGGCGTCGCCCCCCCCGATCACTCGGAGTCCGCCTGAACCCGGCGATCAGGGGTGGGTTCCCTGCGGATGACCGCGTCCCGGCGCATGTCCGCGACACGCGGCCCGATGCGCCCACGACCGATGCCGTGACCGCGCCGCGTGTGCTGCTGGTCGAGTCGCTGGATGCGGCCGGGAGCGATCGCGCCGACGCGCGCGAGCGCAGTGCGGCGCTGCGATCCCTGCGCGCGGTGGTGCGGATCGCCATCATGGGTGCTGGGTCTCAGGGATCAGCCACGGCGGGCGCCGATGAGATCGGCGCGGCGGGCGCTCTCGCGGAGTGCGATGCCGGACCCGCCGGCCGGGCCCGACTGCGCGCGTTCGCGGAAGAGGGTCGCTTCGATCTCATCCTGGTCGCCGCGGCCACGCCAGGCGGGGGAGCGGCCGCCCGCGCGCTGCCGCCGGGAGTGCCGGCATGCTGGTGGCCGACCGGTGTCTCACCCGCGCCCGGCTGGGGCGAATGGCTCGGCATCGGTCGCCGGCACCGACTGCGGCAACTCGGCGCGGAAGCGCCCGGGCCGAACGGGGACCTCGCCCCCGGTCTCGCGTGGTCGTCGGTCGGGTCCCGCCCGGCGGGACGCGGGCGGTTGACGCTCTGGGACGGCGAGTATCTGCTCGCGCCGCTCCCGCTGGCGGGCGACGACGGATCGCGACTGCTCGCGGCGTTCGCCGGTCTCGACGCCGAGTGGTGCGGTCTCGACCTGGTCGTCCTGTCCGAGCCACAGCCGGCCTTCGAGCGCGAAGCCCGCGGGCGCGGCATCGGGACGCGCGTGCACTTCGTGGGCCGGGCGCCGCGCGAGGCGGAGTGGGCGTGGTGGTCGAACGCGTGCGGCGCGGTGTTCGCCGGCGCCGGCCCGGTCTCGGGCGGATTCGTCCTGCGCGGCCTGGATGCCGGCTGCCCGATGGTGATGCTGCAATCCAACGGGCCCGGCGCCGTCATCCGGGCGTGGCTCGAGCGGAACGGATGCATGTCTCCGATGCCGGCCGGTGGCGCCGATGTCTCGATGGCCGCGCTCTCCCGGCTGCTCGAGCGTGGCCCGGCGGTCAAGGAAGCGGTGGCTCGCGGACGGTCGCTCGCGGCCGAGCATGGCTGGGAGCGGACGACCGCGCGCCTGGCCGCGGCGCTCCCTGGCCTGCCGGCGCCCCCGGTTCGTAAGCGCCGGGCGGCGGCCTGATGACCCCGTGCCTTCGGTCAGCCTCCCCGCGGCGCCCGCTTGGACCCCATGAGAACCGCCCCGTGGGGGACTCCCTTGCGCGGCGGGCTGGCGGCGGCTACCTTGCCCGGGCCATCGGCCTCGCGCCCACGGACGTGGACGCATTCGAGTACCCAGTCATGGACGCGGAGGTTTCGGAATGAGGATCCTCGTCACCGGTGGAGCGGGCTTCATCGGCTCGCACGTGGCGGAGCGATTCGTGTCCCTTGGACACGAAGTCGCGGTCCTGGACAACCTCTCGACCGGCTTCCGCGAGTTCGTGCCTCCTCAGGCCCGGTTCTACCCGGTGGACATCACCGATGGTCCCGCGGTGGATCGTTGCCTCGCCGAGTTCCGGCCCGACATCGTGGACCACCACGCCGCGCAGATCGACGTGCGCAAGTCGGTCACCGACCCCGTGTTCGATGCCCGGGTGAACATCATCGGCGGGATCGAGTTGCTGACGGCGTGCACCCGCAACGGCGTGCGCAAGGTGATCTACGCCTCGACCGGAGGCGCGCTGTACGGCGAGGGCCGCACGCTGCCCGCGACCGAGGACCATCCGGTCAACCCCGAGGCGCCGTACGGTGCGAGCAAGCACACGCTCGAGCACTACCTCTATCTGTGGAAGCTGCTGCACGGCCTCGACTACACCGTCCTGCGCTATCCCAACGTCTACGGTCCGCGGCAGAATCCTCACGGGGAAGCGGGCGTGAACGCCATCTTCATCGGGCTCATGTTGCGCGGCGAGCGGCCCCGCATCTTCGGGACCGGCGAGCAAGTGCGCGACTACCTCTATGTGGGCGATGTCGTCGAAGCCAACCAGGTCGCGCTGACGGCGGGAGGGGGCGAGATGGTCAACCTGGGCACCGGCGTCGGGACCTCGGTCAACCAGATCTTTCGCGAGCTCCAGGGCATTCTCGGTTTCGCCGGTGAGCCGATCTACGAAGCGGCACGTCCGGGCGAGGTCCAGCGGATCTTCCTCGACGCCACCCGCGCGCGGCGCGTGCTCGGCTGGCAGCCACGGACCCAGTTCCGCGAGGGACTCGAGCGCACCGTGGAGTGGACCCGGGAAGTCGCAGCCTAGACGGTCTCCGGTAAGGCGGGCATCTCCCGCGTCCGCGCAATTCCTGTGGAAACCACAAGCCCAATCACGTTATAGTCTTCGCTGACTTTCAGGTGGAACTTGCCTCCCCGCATGCTCCGACGGGGTCCCGCACCGTTGCCCTACCCCCGCAGGAGGTGCACCTTGGCTCAGTGGCTATGTCGGGCGACTCTCGCAGCCGTCCTTCTTCTCGTCTCCGTCTCCGCCGCGCCCGCCGAGAATGCCAAGCTCGACCCCCTCGCCCGCATCGCGCTCCAGCGTCTGCGCGGTGGCGAGTCGGCACGGTCGATCGTCGATGAGGGTCGCTTCTCGGTCAGCGCCACGGGCGAGCTCGACGTGTTCGTGGTCGGCAACGTGTCGCGCGGGCAGCTCGAAGCGGCCGGCGCCCGCGTGCGCACCGCCCAGCCCGGAGTGTTCACGGCGTGGATCCCCGCCGACCGCGTCGAAGAGGTCGCGTCACTCGCCGGCGTCTCGCGGATCGAGGGCGCTTCGATCGACGAGGTCACGAACGACGTGGGCGCCACCGTCACGGGGGCCGCGACGTTCCGCGGTTCCGGTCCGACGTTCACCGGCGTGAACGGCGCCGGTGTGATCGTCGCCAACGTGGACACCGGCGTGGACTATGACCATGACGACTTCAAGAACGCGGCCGGCCTCACGCGCATCCTGAAGATCTGGGACCAAACCAACGCCGCTGGCCCGGCCCCGTCGGGCTTCGGCTACGGCACCGAATGGACCCAGGCCCAGATCGACGCC
>JBKJXJ010000045.1:0-16103 GCA_046716125.1 Candidatus Eiseniibacteriota bacterium | reverse complement strand
CGCTACGCCTCCGTCCGCCATCTCGCTGGGACGGATTCGCTGCGGTCGATCTCGATCAGCCACCGAACGGCGCCGCTCGCCGACCTCGAACGCATGGCGCTCTCGTCCGCGGTGCGCACGCGTCTTTATGACGAGTTCCGCCGATTGGGTCTCGAAGCCGTGGTGCTCGGTACCTGCAATCGTACCGAACTCTATTGGAGCTCGCGCCATGCTGGCGACGACGCGGTGGCCGAGTCGGCGTTCAGCACTTCGGCGGTGCCCGGACCCCCGCTGCGGCACGGGAGCTTCGTGCGTGAGCACGGCTCGGCTGCGGCAGTGCACCTTTTCCGCGTGGTGGCGGGTCTCGATTCGCTGGTGGTCGGTGAAGCAGAGATTCTCGGCCAGGCGCGGGCCGCGATTGATGACGCCGAGGCCTCGGGCAGCCCCGGACTCCTCCTGAGCGGGCTGTTCCGCGCCGCGCTGCGCTTCGGAGGCCGAGCGCGTTCCGAGACGCGCATCGGGACTGGCGCGCTGTCGGTGGCCTCGGCCGCCGTGCAGCTGCTCGGGCGCATACACGAGGATCTTTCGGACCTTACCGTCGTCGTGATTGGAGCGGGCGTCACCGGCCTCAAGGTCGCGCGCCACCTGAAAGCCGAGCGCATCGGCCGGCTGGTGCTCATCAATCGGACGCTGCAGCGAGCCGAAGAGGCGGCCGCCGAGCTCTTGGCCATGGCCGCCCCGCTGGAGGACCTAGCCTACTGGCTGGCGGGCGCCGACGCGGTGATCACCGCGGCTCAGGTTGAGCGCCCGGTGATCACGCCCGAGCTGCTGCGCGCCGCGCTTCCGAAGCATCGGGAACGCTCGCTCGTGCTGATTGATCTGTCATTGCCACGCGCCATCGATCCGGGCTGCGCGGCGGTCGCCGGCGTGGCGCTGCGCGACCTCTCCGGACTCGAGCAGATCGTGGTGCACAACCGCGCGCGGCGCGAGCGCGAGATTCCGCGCGTCGAGGCGCTGCTTGAGCACGAGCTCGAGATCTTCCAGCAGCAGGTACGCGAGTCGATGGTCCGCCCGCTTGTGGCCGAGCTGCGGCGGCACGCGGACGCAATCCGGCGTGAGGAGCTCGCGCGTACGCTGCAGGACGGCGAGTTCGACGCGCAGGCGCTCGATCAGCTGACGCGCCGTGTTGTGGACCGGCTGCTCCACGCACCCAGCCTGGCGCTGCGCCGCGGCGAGCTCGCGCTCGATCCTCCGCACGCACGCTACCTTCGGCTGCTGTTCGGACTGGAAGACGAGCATGGGGAGGCGACGTGATCCGCGTTGGGACGCGCGCCAGCGCGCTTGCGCGCTGGCAGACCGATGAGATCCTTCGCCTCTGGCGCCTGCTGAGTCCCGGGCTCGAGTTTCAGGTGATCGATCTGAGCACGGTTGGAGACGACCAGTTCGAAGCGCCGCTGGAACGCATGGCGGGCACCGGGTTCTTCACCTCGACGATCGAGCGTGCACTGCTCGAGCATCGCATCGACGTCGCGGTCCACAGTTACAAGGACCTGCCTGTAGCGACGACCGCCGGGCTCGCGGTCGCGGCCGTGCCGGCTCGCGGCCCGGTCGAGGATGTACTGTGCTCGCTCAACCGAATCGTGCTCGCGGCACTGCCCGGCGGTGCGCGCGTCGGCACTTCGAGCCCGCGACGGACCGCTCAGCTTCGGGCGTTGCGCCCGGACCTCGAGTACCTGCCGTTGCGCGGCAACGTGGGAACGCGGCTCTCGCGACTGAAGCGCGGGGATCTCGACGCGGTGGTCCTGGCCCGCGCCGGGATCGAGCGGCTGGGTCTGGGAGACCGGGCCAGCGAGGTGTTTTCGATCGAGCGGATGCTCACAGCGCCGGCGCAGGGCGCGCTGGCCGTGCAGGTGCGCGCGGACGACGAGCCGCTTTGTCGCGTGCTCGCCGGGATCGAGCACGAGCCCACGCGGCGTGCGGTCGAAACCGAACGCGCGGTGTTGCACGCACTGCGCGGAGGCTGCTCGGTTCCGGTGGGCGCGCACGCGCAGGTGAACGACGAGCGGGTGAGCGTGGATGCCGGCGTGTTCGCCCCCGCGGGTGACCGGCCGTTGCGCGTGCGGGTGGAAGGCGGTGACCCCGCAGCGACCGGCACCGAGGCGGCCCGACAACTGCTCGAGAAGGGCGCGTGGGAGATCCTGGCCGAGTTGGAGCGCCAGCCGCGGCTCGCACCGGAGAGACGCGCATGAGATCGTACTCGTTTCGCGTCGCGGTGACTCGCGACGAGCCCGCCGATGGAGCGCTCAACGAAGCCCTTCGCCGAGCCGGCCTCGAACCGGTGAGCTGCGCCGTGGTGCGCGAGGCGCCCGCGCCCGAGCCCGAGCGGCTTGCACACGCCGCGCGCGAGCTGGAGAGGTACGACTGGCTCGTGGTGGCGAGCGCGCGCGCGGTCGCCGCGCTGAGCGCGGCGCGAAGCGGCAAGCCGTTCCCGGCGTGTCTCAGGACGGCGGCGGTCGGAGCCAGGACCGCTGCGGAACTCGTTGCGCACGGGGCGGTCGCACCGCTGCTCGCCCCCAGGGAAGGCGCTGAGCCGCTCATCCACGTGTTACGCGAGGCCGACGACTGGGCGCAGCGGCGCGTGCTGCTTCCGCGCGCGCTGGAAGGCGGGCACGAACTGGGCATCGCGCTGCGGAACATTGGCGCAAGCGTCGACGAAGTGGTTGCGTACCGCACGGTGGAACGCCCCGCGGACGAGATCCGCAGGGCCTGGAGCGCAGCTTCGGCGCACGCCGTTGTGGTCGCCAGCCCATCGGCCGCACACGCCCTGGTGCGCGCGGTCGGCGCGGACGCCCTGAGACGACTCGATTCCGTCGTGGCGATCGGCACGACGACGGCGATGGCCCTCGTGAGCCAGGGTGTGGAGGCGATGGTACCGCCGCGCGCCGACTTCGAGGCCGTGGCCGAATTGCTTTGCGGCAGGATGACCTCCACCGGCAGGATGACCCGGCCGTGAGCTTTCCCGTTCACCGCGGTCGTCGGCTGCGCCGCAGTGCCGGCCTGAGGGCGATGGCGCAAGAGGTCCACCTCGCGCCCGCGCAGCTCGTCGCTCCGCTGTTCGTGCACGAAGGCGAATCCGCGCGGCAGCCCATTCCCTCGCTCCCCGGTCACGCACGGCTCACCCCGGAAGCCGCGGCGGAGGAGGCGGCGGCGCTGGCCGCGCTCGGCGTGGGCTCGGTCCTGCTGTTTGGCATTCCGCGCGGCAAGACCTCCGACGGCAGCGCGGCCTGGCTGGACGAGGGCATTGTTCCGCGCGCCATCCGCGCCATCAAGCGCCGCGTACCGGCGATGGTGGTGTGGGCCGACGTCTGTTTGTGCGAGTACACCGACCACGGGCACTGCGGCATGCTGCACGACGGCGAAGTCGACAACGATGCGACGCTGCCGCTGCTCGCGCGCGCGGCGCTGGCCTATGCGCGCGCCGGCGCCGACGTGGTCGCGCCTTCCGACATGATGGACGGCCGGGTGGCCGCGATTCGTGTCGGCCTGGACGAGGCGAGATACACGGGCACGGCGATCGTCTCCTACGCCGTGAAGTACGCCTCGGCCTTCTACGGTCCGTTCCGGGAGGCGGCCGGATCGACGCCGCAGCACGGCGACCGGCGGGGCTATCAGATGGACCCGCCGAACGTGCGCGAGGCGGTTCGCGAAGCGATCACGGACGTCGAGGAAGGCGCCGACGCGCTGATCGTCAAACCCGCCATGCCCTACCTCGACGTGGTGCGTGCCGTGCGCGGTGCGGTCACCGTGCCGATCGCGGCCTATCAGGTCTCGGGGGAGTACTCGATGATGCACGCCGCCGCGGAACGCGGCTGGCTCGATCTCGAGCGAGCGATGTGGGAGACATCACTGGGCATTCGCCGCGCAGGAGCGGACCTCGTGATCACCTACTTCGCGCGAGCGCTCGCCGAGCGCATGAGCGAGCGTGGCGCGATGACGGAAGCCCGGCGATGACGGTGCGCGAGGGCGCGATCGCGGGCGCCGCTCACGCCGCGCTGTTCGAACGCGCGGCGCGCGTCACGCCGGGCGGCGTTCACTCGCCGGTGCGCGCGTTCCGCGCTGTGGTCGCGCCGCCGATCGCGCTGGCCAAGGCCGCAGGGGCGCGCGTGTGGGACGCCGAAGGCCGCGAATACGTGGACTGGATCGGCGCGTGGGGGACTGCGCTGCTAGGCCACGCTCACCCCGGTGTGGCGGCCGCCGTGCGCGGCGCCGTGGATCGCGGGCTCGTTTTCGGCCTCGCGTCTCCGGACGAGGTCACGCTCGCTGAGCACGTCACCGCGCGCATCCCGGGCTGCGAGATGGTGCGCTTCGTCGCCACCGGCACGGAGGCGGCGATGAGCGCGGTGCGCGTCGCGCGCGCCGCCACAGGACGAGGGGCGATCCTCAAGTTCACAGGCTGCTATCACGGCCACGCCGACGCATTCCTGATCCGCGCCGGTTCGGGAGCGGCCACGTTCGGAGTGCCAGACTCTCCTGGCGTCACCCCGGCGGTCGCGCACGACACGCTGGTCGCGCGTTACGGCGATCTCGACGACGTGGACCGCTGCCTGCACGAGGCGAACGGCGGGGTCGCGGCCGTGATTGTCGAGCCGGTCGCGGGGAACATGGGGTGCGTTCCGCCCCCGGCGGGATTCCTCGCGGGATTGCGCGAACGCTGCGTCCGCGAGGGAGCGGTGCTCATCTTCGACGAAGTGATCACCGGCCTGCGTCTGGGCCCCGGCGGCGCCGCGGGGCGCTCCGGCGTCACCCCGGACATGGTCCTGCTCGGCAAGGTGCTGGGCGGCGGTATGCCGCTCGCGGCGTTCGGCGGCCTGCGCTCGCTCATGGAGCGCGTGGCCCCCGCGGGTCCCGTTTACCAGGCGGGCACCTATGCGGCGCATCCGTTGTCCGTGGCCGCGGGTCTCGCGGTGCTCGATGCGCTGGATGCCGACCCCGCCGTGTACGCGCGCCTCGAAGTGACCGGCGAGCGCGTCGCGCAGGGACTGCACGAGGCCGCCGAGCGCGCGGGCGTGCCGCTTCAGGTGCAGCGCGTGGGTTCGATGTGGACGCCGTTCTTCAGCCCCGCGCCGGTGCGCTCGTGGGACGATGCGGGCGCGGTCGACACCCGGCGCTACGCCGCGTTCTTCCGCGGCATGCTCCGGCGCGGCATCCTGTTCGCGCCCTCGGCGTTCGAGTGCGCGTTCCTGTCCGCCGCGCACGGCGAGGAGGAGATTGGGCGCACGCTTGAAGCCGCGCGCGCCGCGCTCGCGGAGCTGGACGCGTGAACGACCGTTTCCTGCGTGCCTGCCGGCGCGAGCCCGTGGATCGTCCGCCACTGTGGATCATGAGGCAGGCGGGGCGCTACCTGCCCGAGTATCGCGAGCTGCGCGCGCGAGTCGACTTCCTCACGCTGTGCAGGACGCCTGAGCTCGCGGTGGAGGCGAGCCTGCAGCCCATCCGCCGCTTCGGACTCGACGCCGCGATCATTTTCTCGGACATCCTTTTGCCGCTCGAAGCGCTGGGCGTGGACCTCACGTTCGATCCAGGCCCGCGTCTTTCACGCGCGGTGCGAACCCGAGCCGACGTCGAGGCGCTGCGTCCGCGGCCAATCACCGAAGTGACGCCCTACGTGGGCGAGGCGGTGGCGCTGCTGCGGCGTGAGCTCGATGGCCGCGCACCGGTGATCGGCTTCTGCGGCGCTCCGTTCACGCTCGCCGCCTACCTCGCCGAGGGCGAAAGCCGCAGCGGCTTCGGTGCGGTCAAGGCCATGCTGTATCGCGAACCCGACGCGCTCACGCGGCTGCTTGAACTGCTCGCCGACGTGCTCGCGGACTCGCTCAACCTACAGATCCGCTCGGGTGCCCAGGCGGTGCAGATCTTCGACTCGTGGGCGGGCATCCTGAGCCCCGGCGACTATCGTACGTTCGCGCTGCCCGCCGTTCAGCGCGTCGTTCGCGGGCTGAAGCGCGACGGCGTGCCGGTAGTCTACTTCGCGGTGGGCGCCGGGCACGTGCTCGAGGACGCCGCCTCGACGGGCGCCGACGTGCTCGGCGTGTGCTGGCGCACGCCGCTGGACGAGGCGCGCCGCCGCACCGGGGGCCGCGTGGCCCTGCAAGGCAACCTCGATCCTCACGCGCTGTTTGCCCCACCCGACAGCGTACGACGGTGCGCGCTCCAGGTGCTTGACGCGGCGGGCGACGCGCCCGGGCACATCATGAACCTCGGCCACGGGATTCTTCCCGAGACGCCGATCGAGTCGGTGGAAGTGCTGGTCGAGACCGTGGCTTCACACGCGCGAGATTTGGCATGAGCACCGCGATTCCGAGATTTCGCACCGAAGAGCTGCTCCAACGCTACGACCGGCCCGGCCCACGCTATACCTCGTACCCGACGGCAGTCGAGTTCCACGACGGCTTCACCGAGTCACACTATCGCGAGCGCCTGGCGCAGGCCGACTCGCAGGCGGAGGCGCCGCTTTCGCTCTACGCCCACCTTCCGTTTTGCGAGGAGCGGTGCCTGTTCTGCGCATGCAACGTGGTCATTACGCCGCACCGCGAAGTGGCCACCCCGTACCTGGACCACCTGCTGCTCGAGATCCAATTGCTCGCGCGGCACCTGCCGAGCCGGCGGCGCGTCTCGCAGCTGCACCTGGGCGGCGGCACGCCCACGTACTACCCGCCGGCCGAGCTCGAGCGGTTGTTCCGGGCCTTCGCCGATCGTTTCACGTTTACACCCGAGGCCGAGATCGGCATCGAGGTGGATCCGCGTGTGACCACGCCCGAGCACGTCAGGGCGCTCCGGCGCCTGGGCTTCAACCGCATCTCGATGGGTGTGCAGGATTTCGCGCCGGAGGTGCAGAAAGCGGTCCACCGCGTTCAGAGCTACGAGCTGACGAGCTCGCTGGTGGATCTCTCTCGCGCCGAGGGCTACGGGTCGGTCAACATCGATCTCATCTACGGCCTGCCCTACCAGACCATCGAAGGTTTCCAACGCACGCTGGACCAGGTGCTGACCATGCGCCCCGATCGCGTGGCGGTATACTCGTTCGCCTTCGTGCCCTGGATCAAGGCGCATATGAGACATCTGCCGGAGGCCTCGCTCCCGGACGCGTCGCTCAAGCTACAGCTGCTGGGTGTCACGATCGATGCGTTCGCGGGCGCCGGCTATCGCCAGATCGGCATGGATCACTTCGCCCTTCCCGGTGACGAACTCTCTCGCGCGGTGGAATCGCGCACGTTGCACCGGAACTTCATGGGCTACACCGTGCAGAGCGCGCGCGACATGCTGGGCGTGGGAATCTCGGCCATCGGCGACGTGCAGGGCGCATTCGTCCAAAATGTGAAGAAGCTGCCGACGTACTACGAGGCGCTGGCGGCTGGACGCTTCCCGGTGGAGCGTGGCTACGCGCTCGATCCCGACGATGTCGTGCGCCGCCATGTCATCACGCGGCTGATGTGTAACTTCCACCTCGACCTGCGCGAGGTCGAAGATCTGTTCGAACTCGACTTCGCCGACACGTTCGCCACCGAGCTCGCCGAGCTGGGCGGTCCGGATTCTCCCGTCAGTCACGGGCTCCTGCTGATCACTCCCGACGCGCTCGAAGTCACGCCCACCGGGCGACTCTTCATCCGTAACGTGTGCATGGTGTTCGACCGCTACCTGCGCGCCAAGGGCGGGCAGGGAAGGCCGACCTTCAGCCGAACGGTGTGAAACGATGAAAGTGGTCGTCCTCGGCGCCGGCATCACGGGCCTGACCGCCGCGTTTCATGTACTCGAGCACACGCGCCGGACCGGCGCCGCGCTCGAGCTCACGGTACTCGAGGCCGAAGCGCGCGCGGGCGGTCACGCCCAGACGCTGCGCGACTCGGATTTCATCGTGGAGACAGGGCCCAACGGATTCCTCGATCGCGAGCGTGATCCCCTCGCGCTGGAGCTGGTGCGCGGGCTGGGGCTCGAGCCGCGCCTGCAGGAGGCCCGACCCGCGGGGCGCCGGCGCTTCGTGCTTCACTGCGGCCGCCTGCGGCGCATGCCGGACTCGCCACTAACCTTCTTCTCGTCCGACGTGCTCTCCGTCCGGGGCAAGCTGAGGCTGCTGCTTGAGCCCTGGGCACGCGCGGCCGCCGCGGGCGTGGAGGAAAGCGTCTTCGACTTTGCCCGGCGCCGGATCGGCCGCGAGGCGGCCGAAGTGTTGGTGGACACCGCGGTCTCCGGCATCTCGGCCGGCGACAGCCGGCGGCTCTCGGTGGCGTCGGCATTCCCGATCATGATGGAGATGGAGCGCGAGCGCGGCAGCCTGATCCGCGCGATGATCGCGCGGCGCCGCCAGCGCCGCACGCGCCTCGTGGCGTTTGAGGGGGGCATGCAGACGCTGGTCGCTGAGCTGTGCGCGCGTCTGGGCGGCGCGTTGCGCACGGGTTGCCCCGTCCGCGCGATCGCGCGGACGGGAAGCCGGTGGAGCCTCAGTCTTACGCACGGACGCCGTCTCGAAGCCGATCGCCTCGTGCTCGCGATCTCGGCCTCGCGCGCCGCGGCCCTGGTCGAAGACTTCGATCCCGCGCTTGCCCGGGCCCTGGGCGCGATCCCGTTCGCCGGACTCGCCATGGTGGCCCTCGCGTTCCGGCAAGCCGACACCGGCCCGCTCGAGGGCTACGGCTATCTCGTGTCCCGCAACGAAGGGCTCGACACGCTCGGCGTGGTCTGGGAGTCCTCTCTGTTCGAAGGCCGCGCGCCGCGTGGCACCGTGCTGCTGCGAGCCATGCTCGGCGGCGCGCGCCGCCACGAGGTGGTCGAGCGCTCGGAGTCGGAGCTGGTCGAATGCGCGCGCCGCGAGATCGCGAAGGTGATGGGGGTTTCGGCGGTTCCGCTCAAGACCTGGGTCCGGCGCTTCTCCGGTGCGATCGCTCAGTACGAGCTCGGCCACGCGGGGCGCGTCGAGCGTGCGCATGCGCTGGCCGACGTGCATCCGGAGCTGGTGCTGTGTGGCACGTCGTACGACGGGGTATCGTTCACCGACGCTGTGGCTTCTGGCGCGGAGGCAGCCCGGCGCGTCATGCACGGGCCGGCGCATCCAACAATCGAGAATGGACGAAGTGAGACGCCGCAGGTCGCCGCATGCGAGAGGAGGGTGAGCGCATGACGACACGCCACGTGATTCTGCTGACGTATGGCGAGCCGCCGACATCCTCCTTCTTCGCGCAGCTGCGCTACTCGTGGCGCATCCTGCTCGGGCTCACGCGCGCGGTGGCTGCGATCCCGGCCGCGGTATTGCCCATCATCGCCCTGTCGCGCGCGCGTTTTCGCTGGCAGCTGTGGAACAAAGAGGGTTACGGCTCGCCGCTCGAGTCCATCACACGCGATCAGGCCGAGGGTCTTCGAAAGGCGCTCGCCGCTGAAGCGCGTGAGGTGACCTGGCGTGTCCACGTGGCCTACGAGTTTCGCGATCCGTTGCTTCTCCCGACGATCGAGTCCCTGCCCTTGGTCGAATCCGTGGACGTCGTGCCCATGTACGTGGCCGATTCGGCGTTCACGCACCAGATCTCGCGCCAGACGATCGGCGATCGGAAGCGCTTCCCGCAGGGCCGCGCGCTTTCGGTGAGGGTGCTGCCGCCGATCGAGGAGGAGACCTTCGCCGAGCTCTCCGCGCGCTACATCGAGCGTCAGCTTTCTGCGCGAGGGATCGGAGGTCCCGAGTGGGCCCTGGTCCTCGCCGCACACGGCACTCTGCTCGAGCCTCCACGTCCCATGGAGACCGGCCGAGAGTCCACCGAGCGCGTCCGCGCCGGGATCGCCGAGCGCCTCGCGGGCCGCTTCGGCATGATCGTGAATGGCTGGCTCAACCATGTCTATGGCGGGCGCTGGACCCAGCCGCCCGTTGAGCAGGCGCTCGAGCGCGTCGCCGAGGCCGGCTACCGGCGGGTTGTCTACTACCCGTTCGGATTCTCTGCGGATAACGCCGAAAGTGAGCTCGAAGGGCGGATCGCGCTGAGGACGCAGCCCTCGCTCGAGGCGATCCACCTGCCGTGCCTGAATGCCGATCCGGAGTTCCTGGCCGTCCTCGCCCGGCACGTCGCCGGCACGGCTGACTCGCTCGAGGCGCCCGAAATCGAGGCATGAGGTGGCACGCGCTGAGCCAGAAGTAGGATGACGCGGCAACCTCGTGCCTCAGCGGAGCGCTGCCTCAAAGACAACGTCGTACCCGGTTCGAGCATCGACGACCCCGCGTCGTGAAACCTGCTGGATGACCGCGGGTGTGCATCGTGGCGCGACGGGCGTATGATTGGAGCGATACGCCTCGGTGAGCCATCACACCAACACCGTTCGGGCGACGAACGAGAAAGGAGACGGCGTGGCCTGTGCGCACATTCACGTCGGTTTCGAAGTCATGCTGTACATCCTCGCCGGGCGCGTACGGCACGAGTATGGACCGGGTCTGACGCACAGCATCGAGAACGCCGCCGGTGATTTCATCTTCATCGAGCCTGGCGTCCCTCACGAGGTCTTCAATGTCAGCTCGACCGAGCCTGTCGTCGCCGTCGTCGCGCGTTCTGACGCCAGCGAGTGGCAAAACATCGTCAAGTACGACCGCAAGAGCGGCGAGATGGAGGGCAAAGTCGGTGCCTGAGTCGGATACCCGGCCGCCGTTCGGAAGCGCGGCCGGCAGGGCGAAGACAGTCGCCCGCACCGCCGCGATCTTTTTCGCGCGCCTGATCCTCGGCCTGATCTTCTTCATGGCCGGATGGTGGAAAACCCTCGATCTGGGACCACTGGAGCACGCCCGGCGTCTCTTCGTAGAGCCCTACGCGAAGACCCTTCTGCCGATATGGTCGCTATGGGTCACTGGCGCCACCATTCCGATTGTGGAGCTGGTCGCGGGCGCATTGTTGCTCATCGGCCTTCGGACCCGCGCGGCGCTCTACGCCCTGGGGGGAGTGCTCGTAGTCGTAACCTTCGGGCATCTCCTGCTCGAGCCACTGTACGAGTTTCACACGCACGTCCTCCCGCGACTGGCGTTGCTGCTGTTCGTGCTGGTAATGCCCCCGGAAGAGGATCGCGTTTCGGTGGACTACTGGATCGCGTCGCGGAGGCAGAAGTGAGTGGGCGGGCTCGAATGCCTTCCGCTCACGCCGACTTGCGCGATGCGTCGACCCAGGCGAGAGTGCTCCGCTCGTCGACCTGCAGCGCAGACGGATAGTGCAGTGTTTGTTATTTAAGGCTTTGCGTTCTTAGACCGGCCTAGAAGTAATCTCACCAGGCGCTTTTCCTTTTCCCAGAAAAAGGGAAATTGCCCCAGGACAAGGCCGAAGAATAAAAGCCCCAGCTGATAGATCGGCAGGAAAAGCGGGATGTAGACGAGTATCTTAATCCACAAAGGGGTTGTGACTTTGATGCCTATCAACGGAAAAATGATAGCGCGAATGGGCATGATGGACATCCCGGCTAAAGCGAAGGTAAGCATGATCAGCCAAAAGTCCCGGTCGCTGTGAATGTTCCATTTTGATTTAAGCCGTTCTGCCCATTTCATGATCAATATTCGAGAACGTTGCCGAGCAGCCACTCGGCCGGGGGCCCGATCGGCTCGCCACGCCGCACGTCGCCGGCGAGGATGCGATGCGCGTGACGGAGCACGCGCGTGTGCTCGGACAGCCGGCGCAACAGACGCGGGAGACCGCGACGCGGGTTGCGCGCCAGGGTGAATCCCGCGGCCAGCGCCAGGGCGCGCTCCTCCAGGCGCTCGACGCCGAGGAGTTGGCCGTGCAGGGGGCTGGAGTCGTGGCCGATCAGGCGCGGGCGCGCCCCGCCCGGCTCGGGAGCAGCACGGGACGGCGTGACGCGAGTGCCTGGCAACAGTCTGCAGTCCTTCCGGAATGGAGCGTGGGGAGCCCGCGGCCCTGATCGAGGCGACCGAGCCATAGTAGCAGGGATGGATGGGTTGGAGCCTCGCCACGCGAGCCTGGCGCTGTCGTCGGCGTGCGCGGGACGGCACCGACGTGGGCGGCATCGCCGGGATCGCTTCGGGGCGACCGCGACCTCTACCGCGGGTCCACGAACCCTTCGCGGATCGCGAACTGGGTGAGCCGTGCGACCGATCTCATATCCAGCTTGCGCATGAGATTCGCCCGATGGCTGTCGACGGTGCGCGTGCTGATGCCGAGCGCGGCGCCGATCTCCTTGGTCGTCAGCCCGCGCGCCACGTGACGCAGCACCTCGCGCTCGCGATCGGTCAGGCTCTGGAGACCCTCCCGGAGGCGCGGCTCGCGCGCTAGCCGTGCGAGTTGGCCCTGCACGGCCGGACTGTAGAACGCGCGGCCCTCCATCACCGCGCGGATGCCCGCCACCAGGTCCTGCACCGCCGAATCCTTGAGCAGATATCCGTCGGCTCCCTCGCGCGCCGCCCGTTGCACGTATTCCGCCCCCGCGTGCATCGAGAGCACCAGCACGCGCAAGCCGGGGCGCACGAGGCGCGCCTGGGCCAACACGTCGAAACCGTCGCGTCCCGGCATCGAGAGGTCGAGCACGAGCACGTCGGCCGCGTGCGCTCCCAGTGCGGTCAGAGCCGCGTCGCCATCGGCCACCTCGGCCACCACTTCGAAACCCGGTTGCTCCTCGAGAATGCGACGCACGCCGGCGCGCACCAGCGTGTGATCGTCGGCGAGGATCACGCGTATGGGCGTCGCGTTCATGTCGCGTCTCCGGCGGGAAGGCTCACGATCACCCGAAATCCACGCCCGGGTTCCCCGCACGTCGCCAGCGTGCCGCCGGCGGCGGCGACGCGTTCCCGCATCCCGAGCAGCCCGAGGTTTGCCTGTGGCTCGCCTGCGGTGCCGCGGCCGTCGTCCTCGACCGCCATCTTTACCCCGCCGTCGTTCTCGCCGATGCGCACAAGCACCACGCCCGCGCCCGAATGGCGCGCGACGTTGGTGAGCGCCTCCTGGGCGACACGGTAGATCACGACCTGCCGCTCGGTCGCCAGCAACGGGAGCGGCTCGCGCGCCTCGAGCCGGGCCTCGATGCGGGTGCGTCGGGAGAAGTCCTCGACCAGGCCGCGCAGCGCGGGCAGCAGGCCGAGATCGTCGAGCGCGGACGGTCTCAGAAGGTTGCTCAGGTCGCGCAGTTGAGCCAGCACCTGCCCGACCCGCTCGGCCGCGCCGGCGCGGCCCTCGAGATCAAGCTCGATCTTGATCGCCGTGAGCGCCTGGCCGGCCTCGTCGTGCAGCTCGCGCGCGATGCGCCGCCGCTCGTCCTCCTGCGCGTGCAGGAGACGGTGCGTCATGTCCTCGAGCTGGGCGCTGCGAGCCGCCAGCGCGCGGCGTTCCTCCCCCAGCACCAGGAACAGCGTCTGCACCGAAACCGCCCCGATCAGGAGAACATCGGCAAACACGCCGAACAGCACGCCGGCGCCCAGCGGGCGCAGCAACGGGTAGTCGAGATGATGCAGGCCCCACACCAGGAAGGTGGCCGCAAGGCCGAACGCCGCACCCGATCGCCGCCGGCGACCATGCTGGAGAAACACCCAGGCCGTCCAGAACGTCACCCCCGACAGCAACGCCACCGACACGATCCCCGCCAACCGCATGTCGTGGACCACGCCGATCGCGATCCACCCCCACGCGAACGCCGGGATCGCGAGCAGCAGATAGCGCCGCCGCCAGCTCACACCGCGCGAGAACTGGAGCGCCGCGAGCAGGAGCAGCATCGCGACAATTCCGGTCAGGGCCTGGTGCAGCACCAGCCAGGCCTCGCGCCGAGTCAGCAGGAACGCGGAGATACAGCCGAGCCGCAGAGCGTAGAGGCCCCAGGCGGCCCCCCAGGTCGCGAAGTGATCGCGCCCACGCTGTCGCCAGAGACCGTGGTAGACGAGCGCGAACAACGCGGTGACGAGCGCCTGGAAGGCGAGGGCGCTGAACTCGACGATGGAACGGTCCACGGCGCGTGACTGTAACCTATTGTGCGCGCTGCGGGACGACCCAGCGCAACGGGCGCCTCGGCGGAGCGCTCGTGCTGGCGGGAGCGCGACGAGTGCGGGGACGAAGGGTCACACCGGGGACGGGGGCGAAGTTGCGCACCGGGGCGCAAGTCGTGTAAACACGCGTCGGGGAGGTGCGAGAGTGGTTGAATCGGGCGGTCTCGAAAACTGATACGACGCGGCATCAACTGGGGATCGCCGAGCCCATCGAAGGCATTGCGCCGCAACTGAAACCACTGAGCCTCGCGAAGTTGACCCTTCGCGGGGCTCTTCGGTTCTCCGGGCAGAGGCGGATACTCGCGGACAGGAAAGGGCACAGAGTCGGTAGCATTTCGGTAGCAGCGTCGAAACCATGGCGGGGCACCGGGGCCGAAAAAGTCGCGAAAGAGAGCCCCTCTCTTGCCTTTGAGGAGGGAGTATGCTCAACGCGCACGATTGGGTCCGGAGCCGGAGGTCGCCTGATGCCCACCTGCTTCCCGCACAGGACTGAAACGTCCAAGGTTCCAATAGGCACACGGGCCCTGCTCGTGACGCCCTTGCTGTTGGGTGCCCTGGCGGCATCTGTCCACGCAGATCCCCTTTTCTCGGCGCCCTTCCTGTCGTTCGACGTTGGCATCTACCCTCGTTCGGTGGCGACTGCAGACCTGAACGGGGACGGGCGGCCGGACTTGGCGGTGGCGAACTCCCAATCGAACACGGTTTCCGTGCTGCTCGGGAACGGGGACGGCACGTTCGCGGCCAAGACCGACTTCGGCACTGGGAACCGTCCCGTCTCGGCGGCGATCGCGGATCTCGACGGGGACGGGCGGCTGGACCTGGCGGTGGCGAACTCCTCCTCGCGCACGGTCTCGGTGCTGCTGGGGAACGGGGACGGTACGTTCGGGGCCAAGGCCGACTTCGGCACCGGGAGCAATCCCCTCTCGGTGGCGATCGCGGACCTCAACGCGGACGGGCGGCTGGACCTGGCCGTGGCGAACTCCTTCTCGAACACCGTCTCGGTGCTGCTCGGGAACGGGGACGGCACGTTCGGGGCCAAGACCGACTTCGGCACCGGGAACTATCCCATCTCAGTGGCGATCGCGGACCTCGACGCGGATGGGCGGCCGGACGTGGTGGTGGCGAACTCCATCTCGAACATGGTTTCGGTCCTGCTGGGGAACGGGGACGGCACGTTCGGGACCAGGACCGACTACGGCACCGGGATCAATCCCCTCTCGGTGGCGATCGCGGAATACGACGCGGACGGGCGGCAGGACGTGCTGGTGGCGAACAACAACTCGAACACGGTTTCGGTCCTGCTGGGGAACGGGGACGGGACGATCGGGACCAGGACCGACTTCGGCACCGGGAACGGTCCCGTCTCGGTGGCGATCGCGGATCTCGACGCGGACGGGCGGCTGGACCTGGCGGTGGCGAACATCTACGCGAGCATGGTCTCGGTGCTGCTGGGTAACGGGGACGGCACGTTCGGGGCCAGGACCGACTACGGCACAGGGTGGGATCCCTCTTCGGTCGCGATCGCGGACTTCAGCGGGGACGGCCGGCCGGACCTGGGGGTAGCCAACAACGGCTCGCACACGGTCTCGGTGCTGCTCGGCAACGGGGACGGGACGTTCGGGACCACGACCGACTTCGGCACCGGGGGCGGCCCCTTCTCGGTGGCGATCGCGGACCTCAACGGGGACGGACGGTCGGATCTCGCGGCGGCGAACTTCTCCTCGAGCACGGTCTCGGTGCTGCTCGGCAACGGGGACGGGACGTTCGCGGCCCGGACCGATTTCGGCACCGGGAGCAATCCCATCTCGGTGGCGATCGCGGACCTCAACGCGGACGGGCGGCCGGACCTGGCGGTCGCGAACACCGGCTACAGCAACACGGTCTCGGTGCTGCTCGGGAACGGAGACGGCACGTTCGCTGCCAAGACCGACTTCGGCACCGGGAGCACTCCCCACTCGGTGACGATCGCGGACCTTAACGCGGACGGGCGGCCGGACCTGGCGGTCGAGAACGCCGGCTCCAACACGGTCTCGGTGCTGCTCGGGAACGGAGACGGCACGTTCGCGGCCAAGACCGACTTCGGCACCGGGCGCAATCCCGCCTCGGTGGCGATCGCGGATCTCAACGC
>JBKJXJ010000044.1:0-2777 GCA_046716125.1 Candidatus Eiseniibacteriota bacterium | reverse complement strand
ATTTCTCGTCGTCGTACGAGTGGAACATCCCCCGTGCGCCGAGCATCCTGTTCGTGCGCGGCTGTGTCACCGACGAGGTCTGCCTCAAGCGTGTCTTCGGCGAGGATCCCGAGATCGTGTTCCACCTTGCGGCGTTCTTCGCCAATCAGAACTCGGTGGACTACCCGGAGCGGGACCTGAACTCGAACGGGCTGGGCACGCTGCGGGTGCTCGAGTACGCGCGAATGAACCGGGTGAAGCGCGTCGTGTACGCCTCCTCGGGCTGCTCGATCTACGGCCACGCCGCGCCGCTCCCGCTGCGCGAGGAGTTCATGTCGATGCACCTCTCGACCCCCTACCAGATCACGAAGATGCTCGGGGAGCTCTACTGCAACTTCTTCGCGAACCACTACGGGATGGAGGTGGTGAAGACCCGGTTCTTCAACTCGTTCGGTCCGGGCGAGGTGCCGGGGCAGTACCGCAACGTCATCCCCAACTTCGTCTACTGGGCGATGAAGGGGATGCCCCTGCCGATCGCGGGCGATCCCGATGCGACCCGTGACTTCACTTACGTCGGGGACCTGGTGGACGGGATCCTGCGCGCCGGCTTCACGCCCGCTGCGGCCGGCGGGGAGTTCAATCTCGCCTCCGGGAGCGAGGTACGGATCGGTGACCTCGCCACGACCATCAATCGCCTCACCGGCAGTTCGGCCGGCACGACGATGGTGGGCAAGCGGAAGTGGGACAACAAGAGCCGCATCCTCGCCTCGTTGGACCGATCGCGAGAGGTTCTCGGATACGGCCCGGTCATGGAGTTCGAGCACGGTCTCCAGATCACAATCGACTGGTTCAGAGAGAACTGGGAGGCGATCGATCGGAGCGCCTCCTTCCTGGGAGCCTCATCCGCCATCCGGGGGCAGGTGACGTTGACCGGGGCCGATCCCGGTAACGCGGTCGCGACGCCTCCGGCGGCGCTCGATCCGCGACGGAAGTCCTCCACGCACCGATAGTCCCGGCGCCTCCTGGCCGGCGCGGGACGTAAAGAAGCTCTCGCGGGAAGGCACGCCCCGATGCACCTCCTCCAGGTCACCCTGCGAGATCTCGTAGGCCAGCGCTTCAACGGCTACCGACTGCACCGATCGTTGCGCAAGCGCGGGCACGCATCGAGCATGCTGGTGGTCGAGAAGCGGTCCGTCGATCCCGACGTCCACGCTCACTCGGGTGCCGGGGCGGCCCTCGAACGCGGTCTTTACGCGGCCGAACGGGTCACGAGCCTCCAGGGCATGCTCTCGCCGTTCGCCCTGACCTTCCCGGCCCGCCGTGCATTCCAGACCGCCCAGGTCGTCCATTGGCACCTGGTCTCTCCACACTACGTGAGCCTGCCCGCGATGCCCTGGCTGACGCGGCTCCGTCCGACCATCTGGACGCTGCACGATCCGTGGGCGATGACCGGGCACTGCGTCCATCCCCTCGACTGCCAGCGCTGGCAGACCGGCTGCGGCCGGTGCCCCGACCTGTCGCGCAGCTTCGCGGTGTGGTTCGATACCACGGCGCTGGTGTGGAAGGTGAAGCGGGCCGCCTATCTCCGCTCCCCGGTCACTCTGGTGGTGGCATCTCGCTGGATGAAGGAGCGGGTCGAGGCGAGTCCCCTGCTCCGGGACTGGCCATGCCATGTCATCCCGTTCGGGCTCGAGATGGACGGCTGGCGCGCGCTCGAACGCGCCGCGTGCCGCCGCAGCCTGGGGATCCCGGAGGGCGCCAAGGCCCTCGCGTTCCGGATGCCGGTGGGTGCGCGCCAACACCGGACCAAGGGGATCCCGTGGCTTCTCGAGGCCCTGAAGCGCCTGCCGCTCCACCAGCCGACCCACCTCATCGCTCTGGAGGGAAAGGGGATGCTGGAGGAGCTGCGGGGCCGTTACTCGATCGTCGAGCCGGGGTGGCTGGACGACGAAGCGAAGGTGGGGGAGGCGCTCACGGCGGCGGATCTCTTCCTCATGCCCTCGACGGCGGAGTCCTTCGGCCTGATGGCACTCGAGGCGATGGCCTGCCGCACGCCCGTGGTCGTGACGGACGGCACGGCCCTGGTGGAGACGATCCGCGCCCCGAGCGCCGGCGTGGCCGTCCGCGCCGGTGACGCGAATGCGCTGGCGGGCGCGATCGAGCGTCTGCTCGGGGACGACGCGCTCCGCGCCCGGCTTGGCAAGCGAGGCCGGGAGATCGTCGAGTCCGAACACTCGTTCGACGACTACGTCCGACGGCACCTCGAACTCTACGAGGCCGTCGCCGAGGGGGCGGAGTCCACCACGGTCAGGCCCGCGTGACCTCCACTGGCCGTTATTGCTACCTCGGCGGTGACGCGATCCATTCCGGGATGTATGTCGCCTTGATCCAGCGCCTGGAGCGCGAGGGTCTGGTCGTCGATCTCGCATCCCGGGTGAAGCTCTCGCTGAATCCGGCGGTCAGTTGGGCTGCCTGGCGTGGCCGCCACAGGCTGGGTCCCAACGCGATCGAGGCCGTTCGCGGCCAGATCAGAGGCAGGGTTCATTCCCTGCCGATGTGGTCCCCGCTGCCAGGGCTCTCCCTCCCGCTGCTGGCAAGGGCGGTCGGTGGCTGCGATGCGCACCGACGGATCGTCCTGCACACCCGGCAGATCGCGATGGGACGGCTCGCGCTCACGTTCAAGCGGTGGTGTTCGTCGGTGCGCGTCATCCCCGAGCTCGAGGGTGACGGCGTGGCAGAGGCCCGCTACAAGCACGCTCTGATCCCGAACCCAACCCGCCTCGAGGAATGGCGAAGGA
>JBKJXJ010000043.1:0-5296 GCA_046716125.1 Candidatus Eiseniibacteriota bacterium | reverse complement strand
CGACTATCCCACACCCGGGGGCCGCAATGCCCTGGTTTCGTGGGTCCGTCAGCGGTTGTTCAGCGCCTCCAAACCCCGCCGGCGCTAGAGGTTTATCGCCAGGCCCCAGTTGAACTTGAGCTGCCGGTAGCCCGAGACGTGGTGGTACTTGAGCTCGAGGAAGTTCTCGATCTTCTGGGTCAGCGGGAAGGACGCCCCGCCGAGGACTGCGAACCCGCCCTTGGTCAGCGCGTGGCTCTCGTTGTTGATCCCGAGCGTGGGAGCGTCGACCGAGTTCGAGAGGAAGTGGACCCCGTAGCCCCCGCCGATGTAGGGCTTCGTGCCGGTGGACTTGAACGCGTAGCGCACATCGATCGCGATCGTCGCGTCCTTGCGCGCGGTGCGGATGCCGAACGGCTCGAGGCTGTTGGCGTTCCGCCAGTACTCCATCGTCGGCATGAACTCGATGCCCTGGATGAAGATCGGCGAGGTCATGCGTGCGCGAATGGCGACGCCCGAGAAGGAACTCTGCTTCTCCTGCATCACCGTCGACGTCATGAGGTCGATCGCGGTGAGCTTCATCGCCGAGGCGGCGGGGGCGATGGCGGCGCACAGCAGCGCCGCCAGGGACATCCGTGTAAGCCAATGCATACCGCACACTCCTCTAGGTCAGTCCGTTGACACATGCGGCCGGTTCGCCGGGGAGAGGCCTGCACTATAGACCGCGGCGCCGGCCCCGCCAATCGCTATCTCGGCCGATCGCCGCTGCTACCGCGGCTCGCGCTCCTGGTAGCGCAGCATCCGGGACTTGAGCCAGCGGACGCCGATCAGGTCGTAGATGCCGCGCCAGAGGCGGTTGCTCACGCCGTACTTGGAGACGCCGTGCCGGCGCGGACGGTGGGAGATCGAAACCTCGACCAAGCGGGCTCCGCGGAACATGCACAGGGCGGGCAGGAACCGGTGGGCGCCGGCGAACATCGGGATGCCCTCGAGCGCTTCGCGCCGATAGGCTTTGAACGAACAGCCGATGTCGGTGATCGGATCGCCCAGCACCCTCCGCCGCACGCCGTTCGCGATCCGCGACGAGACGCGGCGGAGCCAGTCGTCCTGGCGACGCGAGCGCACCCCCGAGACGACGTCGGCCGATTCGAGCGCCGCGAGCAGCTGGGGCAGGTCGCCGGGGTCGTTCTGGAGGTCGGCATCGAGCGTCACGATCACCGCCCCGCGCGCGCGGCGCAGGCCGGCGGCGATCGCCGCGCTCTGCCCGTGGTTCCCGGCCAGCAGGACGCAAACGACCTTAGGGTCGCGCGCCGCCTCGCGCACCAGCCACTCCGCCGTGCCGTCCCTGCTGCCGTCATCCACGAGCACGATCTCGTGGCTGCGTCCGGTCCGGGCGAGCGCCTCGCGCAGCTCGTCGAAGAGCGGAACGATATTCTCGCGCTCGTTGTACGCCGGGACGACGACCGAGATCTCCGGCGCGACGCGCGGGGCAGCCACGGGCGACGGGGCCGGGCCGCGGGCTGCGGTCGGCCCCGCGTGGGCATCCGGCGCCGTCGTGAGAGGGGTGTCCATCACGGGAGTCTGCCGGGCCGCGCCGGCGTTGTCCAACCGCTCCCGATCGGCCGCCCGCTGCTCTGCCCGCTGCTTCAATGGACAGACCCGGGCCCCATTGCGTACCTTTCCGGGCGACCGAACCACCTTCCCTTTCGCCGAGACCGTTGGAGATCGCCATGCCGCGCGTCGCCTGGAGTCGCCTGTCCGTCGCCCTCATCGCCGTCTCAGCCCTGGCGCTCGTCTCGTGCTTTCAAGACGTGGGCGAGTGTCCGACCTGCCCCGGCGTCAACAGCGGAAGCATCGAGGTGCTGGTGCCGCAGTCCGGGCTGCTCGACTCGGTCCATGTCCGGATCAATGGCGGCGCACAGGTGAGCGTGCGACGGAACCGGCGCCACGCGTTCGGAGACCTGAGCGCCGGCACCCACGAGGTCACGCTCGTCCGCTGGACTTCGCCCGACGGAGTGATCACCTCCAGCCCCTCGACCCTTCGCATCGTTCTCGGTCGCGGCGAGACGCGCGTCATCCTCTTCCACAACGACTTCCCGCTGGTCGCCTGGGCGCCGGCGTCCGACCCGGTACGCACCGAGGGACTCCGGGCGCGCGCTCCGATCGCACCCAGGATGGGCTAGCGCCTGATCGGAACGCTCGCGCGCGCCCGCACGGAGCGCAGCCCAGCACGGTCGCGGCGCCGGGCGTCCGCGCTGGAGCAGCTCGCCATCGAGTTCGCCCCGAGCGTCCCGCCATGGCGGTTCTCGCTCCCGGCCCAGCGTTCGCCGTACCGCGAGCGTATCCGCGAACGGATCGAGTTCGTGCGCGCCTTCTTCCCCGAGCTGGACGGGATCACCGTGCGGGTCGGATTGGTGCGCAAGCGCGGGGTGCTGGGGTGGGGCTCGCTCGATCCCGACCAGCCGGGCATCTGGGTGAGGCCGCGGCGGCTGGACGCCTTCACCATCGCCCACGAGCTCACCCATCTGCTGCAGGCGCGGGGTCTGGTCCCGCGCGGCGAGCGCGCGTGCGACCTGTGGGCGCTCGCCCGCTCGCCCCTGCTCGTGGACACGCCGCCCGGTTACCTCGCCGTGCCGGTCCGGCTCCGTCGCCGCCACCCGCTCCCGGTCGCGCATGCGGCGCTGCTCCATCGCGCCGCGGTGGATGCGCTCGCGGCGCGTGAGCGGGGCGAGCGGAACTACCTGCGCCGCTTCGAGCACGAGGTGGAGCTTGCCGTGGGCGGCCTGCCGGCGGCCGAGCCCGATGTTCGGCGGCGGCCGGGACTCGGGACCGCGGTCCTCCAGGTGTTCGGGTTCGCGCGAGCATCCCGGTCTTGAACTCGCGGGAAGCGGGTGCCATCCTGATCCCGTCCCGCGCGGTCGGACCACGTGGCGTGACGGCGCGTGGCCCGCGGAGGACACGATGAGCGATGACCCCGGCGATGAGATGGGGCCTGCACCGCATGACCCGCACCCGGCCGCCTCCGCCGTCCGCCGGCGCGTCCGGGTGGCGGCGGCGGTGGTGTGGCGGGGCGGGCTGCTGCTGCTCACCCGGCGGCCGCCGGGCGGGCCGCTCGGCCTGCAGTGGGAGCTGCCGGGCGGCAAGATCGAGGCGGGCGAGAGCCCCGAGCAGGCGCTGGTCCGCGAGCTCCGCGAGGAGCTGGGCGTGCGGGCCACCGCCCTCGAGGTGCTCGACGTGGACACCCATGATTATCCGCACGGGCTCGATGTCGAGGTCAGCTTCGTCCGCTGCGAGCTGGAGAGCTACGAGTTCACGCCGAGCACCGCGGTACACGAGGCGCGCTGGCTGGCGCCCGGGGCGATCGATCTGGCGAGCGTGCTCGCCGGTGATCGCCGGTTCCTCGGACGCCTCGGGGCGGAGCGCACGTGAGCGCGGGCGTCGAATGATGCGGGGCGTGACGCCATGCTGATCCTCGATGGGGGGGGCTCGGTCCTGCCCGATGGGCTCCGATTCCTCAAGCCGGCCTGGTGGCTGCTCCACGTCATCGTCGCGGGCCTCGTCTATGCCTACGGCTATCGCAAGGGGCGGACCCAGGAGCGCCGCGAGCAGCGGGAGCGCGAGAAGCAACGATCGCCGGATTGACAGGCCGCGAGCGCGGCGCTCAGCGGACGCCCGGCGCGTGACTCGGCTACCGTGCGCGCTCGCGCGCGCCCGGCGAGACTGAGGCTCACCGGAACTGACAACCACGACGGCGGAGGGGACATGTCGCAGGGCAGGCGTTTCGAGAACCGCGTCGCGCTCGTGACCGGGGCCAGCAGCGGCATCGGGCGCGCGTGCGCGCTGGCGCTTGGCGCCGAGGGTGCGCGTGTCGTGGCGACCGGCCGGCGCCGCGACCGACTCGCCGACGTCGTCTCGAGCATCGAGACGGCGGGGGGCGTCGCGGTCGCAGCGGTTGGGGACGTGCGCGAGGACGCCGTGTGCTCCGCCTGGGTCGCGACCGCGGTCGAACGGTTCGGCGGCCTCGATCACCTGGTGAACGCCGCCGGGGTCATCGGACCGGGGCTCGGTCTCCTCGGGACCGTCCCCTCCGAGTGGGACCGCATGGTGGATTCGAACCTCCGGTCGGTCTATCTGCTCACCCGCGCTGCGGCGCCCGAGCTGATCAAGCGCAAGGGCAGTGTGGTGTCCATCTCGTCGGTCGCGGGACTCAGGCCCTACGCCGGCCTCATGGCCTACTGCGTGAGCAAAGCCGGTGTGGACATGTTCACGCAGTGCGCCGCCCTCGACATGGCGCCGCACGGCGTGCGGGTCAACGCGGTGAATCCGGGTGTCGTCGTGACCGAGCTTCACACCGTCACCCAGGCCATCCCCGACTACGCCGCGTTCCTCGAGCGATCGAAGGGAACGCATCCGATCGGCCGGGTCGGGACGCCCGAGGAGGTCTCGTCGCTCGTGCTCTACCTCCTCGGCGAGGAGGCCGGGTGGATCACCGGCACCTGCTGCTCGATCGACGGGGGCCGGGCGCTCGCCAGCGCGCGCTAGTGTTCCGTACCGTAAGTGATGCGAATATGGCCATGGCATCCTACGGGAGAGGGAACCCATGGCTAATCATCTTCGTGCTTTCACGCTTGCCGATTCCGACCGCGAGGAACTCGAGCGGATCCTGCGAGCCTCGACCACGCCCGCCGGTCTCAGCCGCCGTGCGCGCGCGGTGCTTTTGATGGTTGAGGGTGTGCCGGGTGTCGAGATCGCCCGCCGTATCGGCTACACCGTGGTGCAGGTGAGTCGAATCCGGCGGCGATTCGCCGAAGACGGCCTCGCCGGGCTTCAGGATCGCCCTCGCTCGGGACGACCGGCGACGATCAGCGCTCGCAAGCGAGCACAGGTGGTCGCGATGACTCTGAAGCGCCCGGCGGCAGGGCACACGCACTGGACCACGCGAGACCTGGCGAATCGTACCGGAGTCTCGCACACCACCGTGCACCGGCTGTGGCAGGCGCACGCACTGCAACCCCACCGGGTCGAGACCTCCAAGTTCACGACCGACCCGAAGGCAGAGGAGAAGATCCACGACATCGTTGGCTTGCACCTCAATCCGCCGAGCAAGGCCGTGGTGTTGAGCCTCGATGAAAAGACGCAGATCCAGGCGCTTAATCGGACCCAGCCGATCCTGCCCCTGCGGCCCGGGCTGCCCGCTCGCCAGACGCATGACTACGAACGCAACGGCCTGACGAGCTTGTCCGCCGCGCTCGAGGTCGCCACCGGCCAGGTCCTCGGGGAGTGCCGCGAGCGACACACCGGGTTGGACTTCCTCGCC